>JAJZCM010000037.1 GCA_021846045.1 bacterium
CGGCGCCATGAGGACATGTTGGGAGAGATGGCTAAAAGAAGAGACTGCTTGGGCTTCAGCGTCGAACGAATGCTTTGAAAGGGGTCGACTTGGATATTAATCGGCGGTTTAACGCTGGTAATTCTTGAGGACGCTTCATGCCCTTTGACCGTGACTTCGGTGGGGGCCCCGCCGCTGGAAATCGTCGGGGATTCAAGAGATGAGTTTCCCGAATTATTGTCCGCCCAGGCGCGCCGGTAAACGCCTAGGGCCAAGAATGAAATAAAAGTTAATCGAGCAAAAAGCGGAAAGTGATGACGCCCCATTCTTTCTCCTGAGTTTTTATTGGCGCAAAACGCCATTTCTTTAATGCTTCCATGGCCAAACGGTCCAACCGCCCGAAGCCCGACGTCCGTTCTATCCTCAACTTCGGCAATACTTTTCCGTCTGGAGAAACCCAAAACCTGATGGACACCGACGATTCCGGGATGCCCTGCTTAAGCGCCCAATCCGGGAACTTGGGAATATTGTAAGAAATTACATTTCTGTTTGCGAGTGGGCCTTCGATGTCAATGCCTTTTTTTCCTCCGCTTTTAAGGCTCGCTGCCGTGGTTGGATGAGTGGTCTTGACATTAAGGTCATCAGCCGACAGTGAGGCTGCCGGCATGGGGGCGTTTTGCGGGGCCATTTTAATCGATGATTCGGGGATGTCGGCGGAAATGCGATGGGAATGCAAGGGCTCCGGAGAGGCCTCTTCAAGCGGAGCTTCTTGAACCGCGGCATGCGCGTGATTATCCGGAAGGATGTTGGAATCTGCAATTCCCATGGGCGCGTTTTGCTCTTGGGCGTCTTGGAGGGCGATTTGATTGAGAAGTTTTTGCGGCGCGCGCTTTTGGCCGATTTCTTCAAGTCTGGGCAGTTGCGCCATTTGCTCATGATGGGAATCGTTGAAATTTTCTTTAAAGGCCGCGTTTTGGGGAAGCTCTTTGCGGCTCATATCCAAGTGGGATGCAAGTTTTTGCCTTGAGTGCATTCGCCCCCTGTCCTCTATTTTTGGGGCGGCGGCCATGAGATGATGCTCTTCGGGTAAAGCGATGCTGAGCGCTTTGGGAGCTTGCGGTTTGGGAGCCGCCGGCGCAGGAAGAGCCAACTTGAGAAAATCCTTCATGTTTTTGAAGGCGACTTGTTTGGACTTTGGGCGAAATCTCTTGACCACGGAGGGATGAGACAGGGGAAGAGTTTTATGAATGGGAACGAGTAAATCGACGTCGGAAATTGTTTGTGTGACTTTTTTCGCATTTTCCTTGGCCAGCATTATAAAAAGAAAAAGCCCTGCCGCGTGAAGAAGAGCCGATAGTATCAGGGCTAAGTGTGTGCGTTCTTCACTCATTTTTTCTGCAAGGTGGCGATGGTGATGTTGAGCGCTCCATCGTCTTTGGCGCGCCCCATAATGTCGGTCAACCACCCGTTCAAGGCATCTTGATCCGCGCGGATGACGACGATTTTCGTGTCGCTGTCATCAATGTGAGCCTTCAAAGAATCGGCGCCCGCGGTGATATCAGGAAAAACATTTTGCCCAACGGCGACTTTTCCATCTTTGCCCAAGGTAACCGTAATCTTATCCCCGTCATGACCTTCCTGAGTGTGCGCGGCCGGCAAATCTACCTTGATGGGGGGGTTGGACAAAAGAGGCGCGGTCACCATGAAAATAATGACCAAGACTAGGCAAACATCAACCAGGGGCGTGACGTTGATGCCGGATACGATGTCTCCTTCATCCGCGGTTTCGATTGCCATGAGAGCGTCCCTTAACCTTTAACGGGGGGCGAGTCATTCTTCAAAATGGCGACTTTGAGCGCCCCCGCTTGCTTGGCCGAGTCCAGAAGATTGACGACCTGCCCGACCTTATTTTTGTCATCAGCCGAAACGATGACCATGCGGTCCTTGCTTTTGACGAGAGCCCGTCCGATGGCGCTAATCAACGATTGCGGCAGGACGGGCTTGTCATTAACCGTGATTTGATTGTGAATGTCCAGTTTGACCGTGACATTATCGGATGCGGAAACTTTTCCTGTGGCGATTCCGGTCTTAGATTCCATGACCTTGATTCCAGCGATGACCGCAAAGGGGGCGGCCGCCATAAAAATAATGACTAGGACCAAGGAAACGTCAACCAAGGGAGTTATGTTGATGCCGGATATCGGCTCTTCCGCAGTTTCCGTTTTCTTGCGTCCGATGCTCATTTGGCTCCCAAAAGAACGATCAGGCGGGTCGAGGCGACTTCCATCTTAACTGAGACGGCTTTTACTCGTCGCGTGAAATAATTGTAGATGATGACGGCTGGAATGGCCACGAGAAGACCGGCGGCTGTTGAGACCAAGGCTTCGGCAATGCCGCGGGCGACGACGGCGGGGCCGCCGGTTCCCGCCAGGGCCAAATCGCGAAAAGCCTTAATGATTCCAACAACGGTTCCAAACAGGCCGATAAAAGGCGAAATATTTCCCAGCGTTCCCAAGACTCCCAAAAATCGCTCGAGCCGCAGCTTCTCTTCCTGGCGTTTGGTTTCTAAAAGTTCCCACAGGTCTTGCCTTGACCGGTTATGGTTGATGAGCCCGTAGTGGATGACCTTGGCGATGGCCGAGCGGCTTTTCTGGCAAAAGTTGATGGCCTCCTGGATGTTTCCCGTTTCCAGGAATTTTCTGATGCCGCTAATAATGTCGTTGCCTTTGGGGTCGGCGTGTCTGAAATACCACCAGCGCTCGAACATGAAGGTAAATGAGAGAATCGAGCAGAACAAAAGAACGGCGAGCGTAAAACTTTGCTTTAAAATTTCGATTAAATTGACTCCATTTCCCATTGAATAATTCTCCTTATTGCATTCCCGGCATTTGTTTTGGCGAAGCATTTTCCGGCGCTTGCGCAGAAGAGCTGGTATTGACGGGTTCCGTGGGCGCCGACGATCCTTGCCGTCTTGCCTCTAGGGCCATGGCCTTGGATTTTTCCAGAGCTTGGCGGGCAAGACCTCCGGAGGCGCTTCTGGCGAGGTCTTTGTAAACGGAGGCGGCGTCCGCGAAATCATTGTACTTTTCGTACATCTCTCCCAATTTGATGAGAGCTTTGAGGCGGAAGGGGTTATTAGACGGGTCCATTCCCTCCATTTTTTTCCAGACATTAAGTTCTTCATCCGGACGAGCCATCAGGGAATAAATCTCGCCTCTTCGATAGGAGTCTTCCATCTTTTGAGCTGGGTCCGACGCTGAAGAGTCCAACTGATCCAGGGTTTTAAGGGCCCCATCGTAATCCCGTTCCTTTTTCTGGATGTCAAAAATTTCCCAATAAGCCGAACGCCCGTCCGAGCTTTTCGCGCCGACCGTTTTAACATAGTCTTGATAGGCTTGTTCCGCTAAATCCGATTTTCCTAGATCTTTGTAGGTTAAAGCCAGGTTAAACTGGGCGGCTTTTTTATAATCCGAGCTAGGGTAATCGCTCAAAAGCTGTGTGTAGTTTTGAGCGGCTTGTTGATATTCTTTGAGGCTGTAATAGCAACTGGCTAAATGGAAGATTGCTATGGGTGTTTCTTGTGACGCCGCGAAATTGTTGATAAAGCGCTGGAGAGGAGCGACGGCCTCTTGGTATTTTTTTAGCTGAAGGTAGCTTTCCCCGAGGTAAAATTGGGCTTTGGACAGTTTAGGGCGCTCGGTATACCTAACGCTAAATTTCTGAAAGTAATCGATGGCGAGGGGATAGTCTTTATCATCAAACGCGCGGCGGGCGAGGCGGTAGGTGGCTTCCGCGGCCACAGGGCTGTCGGGGGCCGAGGCGATGATGGCGTCGAGCACGGTTTTGTAGTCAATTCCCTTGGTTCGGTCAAAAATGGAATCAAGCATGTCGAGGGAATCAAGAGATTCCTGTGCGTTGGGGAAACTGCGAACTAGGTTTTCCGTTTCTTGGACGGCCTTAACGTCTTCTTGTTCGTTGAAATAAGACTGCGCGATTCTAAGCCGGGCCAGGGCCAGTCTTTTACTGTCGACATAGTCGTGGAGAATCCGTTGGTAAACCTTGATTGCCTCGGGGTATTTTTGCGCGCGGAAAAGAGTGTCAGCCGCTAAAAAAGAGCCTTTTCTTGCTTTCGGAGATTTGGGAAATTGCGCCGCCAATTGGTTCCAGGTGTCCACGGCCTGGGTGTAGTAGCGCATTTGATAGAGGCTGAGCCCCTCATGATAGAGAACGCGCGGAAGTTCGGGGGACTGGGGATTGTTCTTGGCGAACTTCGAGTAAATTTCATAGGCGTATTCGTATTTTCGTTGATTAAACAGGCTGTCGGCGATTCCCATTTCGCTTGCTCCGGCGAAAGAAGAAGTCGAGCTGAGCAGAGACACCATGTCCTTGAGTCTCTGTCGGGCGGCCAAGGCTTTTTCGTCTTCCCCGGCATAGGTATAAGCCCAAGCCAGCCCGTCTTGAGCGTAGAGAGCATAAGGGCTGTCGGGGTAGAGCTGCAAGGTCATTTTGTAAATATCTTTTGCCTCGGTCGGACGGTTGAGCGAGAGATAGGCTTCTGCCGCGTAGAGAGAGCTTAAAATGCGCCATTGGGATTGCGAAGGCGGCAGATGCCTAAAAATGAATTGGTAGGAAGTGATGATGGAGTAGTAAGATTTCTGATCGAACTCATCTTTAAGGATGGAAAAAAGGGCCTGTTCGGCCGCTTCGGAAGCTGGGGCAAGATCGATGACATGCTGAAAGGCCGCGATTGCATCGTCATTACGCTCCAATTTCTTGAAGGCGTTGCCCTCGATAAAGCTGACATCCTTGGCTAACTTATCTTTTGGATAGGAAGAGAGAAAATCTTGCGCGCTCTGAACGACTTGGGCATAGTTTCCCATTTGATATTGAGTCCAGATGATTTTGTAGCGCGCGAGCTTGACTTCATCAGCAGCTCCGGGATAATGGGTGATGACCCGGGTATAGGCAAAAAGAGCGAAACGCAGTTGGTCGGAGTTGAGGTAGGTTTCCCCGATAAAGTATTGCGCCAGAGGGGCAAAGAAACTCTTCGGATATTTGCCGATCACATTTCGGAAATACTCAAGAGCGGTGTTGTAGTCCGGTTTGTCGAAAAATGAAGACCCCAATCGATAGGTGGCGGCGGCATCAAGAGCGCTGGCCGGGTAAGACGACAAAAATGCTTGGTATTTGGCGATCGCCCCGTCATAATCCTTGGCCAGAAAGAATGCGTCTCCCATCAATAAATGGGCTTCCTCTTGAAGCGGGCTTTTGGGATAGCGGGTCTCGAATTTATCCAAGGCCTGCGCGGCGAGATAGGGGCGCTTGGCTAGAATGTAGGTAAGGCCCAGATAGTAGGTGGAATCCGCGTCTTGGACGCGTTTAAAGAATTTTTCCGCCTTTTCGTAGTCCTGCGCATGAAGAGCGATGATCCCTTGGGAATACCGCATGGATGGAATCTTAAGATAAAGGGGAAAATTCTCTCCCAAGGCCGTGAGATCGGCTTCCGCCTGGGCATAATTTTCCAAGGCCAAATCGGAGAAAACGATTCCCATCAAGGCTTCGGGGGCGATGTAAGAATGGGGGTAGTTTAATTCAACAGCCTTGAATCTCTGGATGGCCTTGTTCCAATGTTTTTCATCGTAAGCCAATTCCGCCAAACGATATTGAGCTGAAGCTCCAAGCCCAGTCTTTGGATCATGTCTGACGACTAACTTATAGGCCCTCTCCGCGTTTGAAAGATCTTGGCTGATGAGAAGATTTTTCGGCGCCTTTCCATGGAGGGTTCTCCCTATTGGATTTTTTTTTGCGCGGGCGCTGTGGGCCTTGAGAGAATCCAGCGCTTCTCCCATCGCGGCTTCACCCAGTAAAAATTCGGCGTCAGTAATTTTAGGGCTTCTCGGATATTGATGGATGTATCTTTTGAAAGATTGGTAGGCGCTTCTTAAATCTTTCCCGGGTTCATGGAAAAAGACGGCGGAATTTCTAAAAGCCTCTTCTTCGTCGGCCTTTGATGGCCCGCTATTTCCAAACCAGCCCGCCTGTGAGGAGACGGTTAAAAAAACAAGACAAAGTCCCCATCCGCGAGTTCTCATTTTGAATCTAATAGCAACGGAGAAAGAGCTTTAGAGGCGTTTTCCCTGATTAGTTCTTGAATGAGTTTTTCTTCCAAAACCCCATGGGCTTGTCGCCCGTCTCGAAGGCGTATCGAGAGAGTTTTCGCCGCGACGTCTTTCGGGCCCAAGACGACCATGTAGGGTATTTTCTCAAGCTGGGCGTCGCGAATTTTGGCGCTAATTTTTTCTGGTCTTAAGTCCAATGATACGCGGAGCCCGTTTATGGAGAGATGATCCATCAATGTCCGAGCCGGGTTTTCTTCCGCATCGGTTAAAGTCAGGATTTTGACTTGGACGGGGGCTAGCCATAGAGGGAAACTGCCGGCGTAATGCTCGATTAAAAAGGCCGTCATGCGCTCCATTGTGCTGACGATTCCGCGATGGATCATGACCGGTCGTTCCCGGCTTCCGTCCTTAGTTACGTATTCCAGGTCAAATCTTTCCGGCAGGTAAAAATCGAGTTGAAGCGTTGAGAGCGTTTCGCTGTGGCCTAGGACATCATTAAGCTGGACATCAATTTTGGGGCCATAATAAGCCGCTTCCCCCGTAGCTTCCTTGAAAGGGACTCCAACTTCCGACAAGGCTTCTTTTAATAAGTGTTCGGCTTTGTCCCACATGGCCGGGTTATCCACATATTTGACCTTGTCATTGGGGTCGCGCAAAGAAAGACGGAACCAGTAATCCTTGAATCCAAAGTCTTTATACGCCTGTTCGATAAGTCTCAAAACAGCGGTTGTCTCGCTGCGAATTTGATCCGGCAGGCAGAAAATATGGGCGTCATTTAAAGTCATGGCCCGAACACGGGAAAGTCCGGAAAGAACTCCCGAGCGCTCATAGCGGTACATCGTTCCCAATTCCGCGATGCGGAGCGGCAGATCGCGGTAGCTGTGAAGCTCGTTTTTATAAATCATGATGTGATGAGGGCAATTCATCGGACGCAAGACGAGCTCTTCTTTATTTTCAAATTGCATCGTCGGATACATATTGTCCTTGAAGTGATCCCAGTGGCCGGATTGCTTGTAGAGTTCAACACGGGCCAAGGCGGGGCTGTAAACATGCTGGTATCCAAGAGAGCGCTCGATGTCAACGATATAGCGCTCGATGATGGAGCGAATCATCGCGCCTTTGGGCAACCAAAGAGGCAATCCTGGGCCGATTTTATCGGAAATCGCAAAGAGGTTTAGTTCCGCGCCGAGTTTTCGATGATCGTGGGCCCGGGCTTCTTCTAACATCTTGAGATATTTGTCTAAATCTTCTTTCGTGGCCCAAGCCGTTCCATAAATGCGTTGGAGCATCGCGTTTTTTTCGTCGCCTCTCCAGTAGGCTCCAGCGACGCTGAGGAGCTTGAAATGCCGGAGGTTTTTGGTGCTTTCTAAATGTCCGCCACGGCAAAGATCGACATAGTCGTCATGCAAGTAATGAGTGATTTTTTGGCCCTCGAGGCCCTGCAGAATTTCAACTTTATATTTCTCGCCGCGGTCTTCCCAAAATTTTTTCGCTTCCTCAAAAGACACTTCCTGCCCTTTAAAGAGATGGTTGCCTTCCGCGATCTCACGCATTCGCTTTTCAATTTTTGGGAAGTCTTCTTCTGTGAATCTGTGCGGGCTGTCGAAATCATAATAGAAACCGTTTTCAATTGCGGGACCGATGGTGATTTTCGTGCCCGGAAAAAGCTTTTGAACCGCCTGAGCCATCACATGGGCGCAGGAATGCCTCAAGGCGTCCAGAAATTCTTGGGAATTGGAATTGGGAGCGGAGTTTTCCGCGAACTTTTCTTTAATCATTTTTTGAGGGTCGCCTTCTTGTAATTTCGACTCTCTAGTTTAGCGTGGATCGGTTACAATGTCAAGGCGTGCGAACTTTTTTAAATCTTATGCGTAGTATAGACGCGGGGCCTTTGCGGGCGCCGCGAACTTAAACGTATCTAAGGAGACTTTAATGATGAATAAAATAACCTTGCCGTTGGTCGCCGCCGTGGTTGCGGTCGGTTCTTCCGCTTTGTGGGCTCAAGGCGGGCCGGGAATGAATTCCCAGAACTCCCAGCCCGGGCAACAGCCCCAAGCGATGAATCAACCGGCTCCCGCTCAGCCGGCCGCTCAGAACATCGTTCCGGGTGCGATGCCGATGGCAAAACCGGCCCCGGTTCAGCCCGTGGCGAAAGTCGCGGCCCCCAAAACGGCTAAACAAGGCGCGGCTCAGCAGCTGGTCAACAGCTTCCATGCGCAATATCCGAATATCGCCGAAATTGGCCTTTCCGCCAATAAAGCGCACGGCTGCGTGACGGTCGCTTCAACCGACAAGAAAGATATCGGCGAGAAATGCGAGAGGGAAGCCGTTCTCGGGTTAAAGACGGGGAAAACCTCGATTGAAAAAGAAGACGGGCGTTATGCGGTTTCTCTTCCGCTTCGCGACATCCACGGAAAAGTCGTCGGCTCTTTGGGATTAGAATTTAAACCCAAGCCCGGACAGACCAAAGCCGCGGTTCTGTCTCAAGCCAAAAAAATCGCGAGCCAGATGGGAACGAAGATTTCGTCTAAATCCGCGTTGCTCGAATAGTCTTATCTTCTCCACCTGCCCGGGACGCCCCATCACGTCCCGGGCAGGTCCTTTTCCTCTGGGGAATCAAAAAGAAGAAATAGAAATATAGTAAAATGAAAAAGTCGGCGCCGTAGCTCAGAGGTAGAGCGGACGTTTCATAAGCGTCATGTCGGAGGTTCGAGTCCTCCCGGCGCCAGGGATTCATCCAAAAAAATACATGGCTGCCACCATTGATACTAAACAGATCATCTACTCGATGATTGATGTCGGACGCATTCACCCTCCAAAAAAACAGGTGCTTAAGGGAATCTATATTTCCTTTTACTACGGCGCCAAGATCGGCGTTCTGGGGGACAATGGAAGCGGGAAATCGACTCTTCTTCGCATCATGGCGGGCAAGGATACGGAATACGCCGGCCAAATCACGATTTCAAAGGGCTATTCAGTCGGCCTTTTAGAGCAGGAACCGCAGCTTGATTCCTCCAAAACAGTTCGTCAGATCGTCGAGGAAGGCGTGGCGGAGACCAAGAAACTTCTCGATGATTACAATGCGATTTCAGACAAGCTTGCCGATCCCAATTTGACGCCGGAGGAGATGGAAAAGCTTTTGGATAAACAGGGAAAGCTCCAGGAAAAAATCGAAGCCGCCGGCGCTTGGGAACTCGACAACAGGCTTGAACTGGCGATGGACGCTTTGAGGTGTCCGCCGCCCGATCAAAATATCGCGCTCTTATCCGGCGGAGAAAAGCGCCGCGTCGCCTTGTGCCGGCTTCTTTTGCAGGAGCCGGATATTTTGCTTCTTGATGAACCCACCAATCATTTGGACGCGGAGTCGGTCGAGTGGCTGGAACAGCATTTGCGGCAATATAAGGGAACCGTCATTGCCGTTACCCATGATCGTTACTTTTTAGATAATGTCGCCGGCTGGATTTTGGAATTAGACCGTGGGGAAGGAATTCCTTGGGAGGGCAATTACGCGAGTTGGCTGGAACAAAAGCAGAATCGCTTGGCCCAGGAATCAAAAAGCGAGTCCAAGTATCAAAAGTCCCTAGCCCAGGAACTGGCTTGGGTGCGTTTGGGCGCCCGGGGTCGTCAAGCAAAAAGTAAAGCGCGCCTTAAAGCGTATGAAGAGATGCTGGAGGCGGGTCAAACCGAGAAAACCTCGGAAACTTTAGAAATTTACGTTCCGCCCGGGCCGCGTCTCGGCGAAACGGTTATCTCCGCCCAGGCCATATCGAAGGCTTACGGCGATAAACTTCTTTTTGAGAATTTGAGTTTTAGTCTTCCGCCTAATGGAGTCGTCGGCGTCATCGGTCCCAACGGCGCCGGAAAAACGACCTTGTTTCGTTTGATTACCGGGAAAGAAAAGCCCGATTCCGGTTCTTTTAAAGTCGGCGAAACCGTGAAGCTGGCCTATGTCGATCAAGAGCGGGATTCTCTCGATGCCGAGGCCAATGTCTGGGAGGCGATTTCAGGTGGGCTGGACGTCGTGACTCTCGGGAAAAGAGACGTCAATTCTCGGCAATATGTCGCACGTTTTAATTTTTCAGGAACCGATCAACAGAAAATCGTTAAGAATTTGTCCGGCGGAGAAAGAAACCGGGTCCATATGGCGCGGATGCTGAAAGAAGGCGGCAACGTTCTGTTGCTGGATGAGCCGACTAATGATCTCGACGTCCATACGTTGCGAGCTCTGGAGGAAGCCATTTCCAATTTCGCCGGATGCGCGGTGGTCATCAGCCATGATCGTTGGTTTCTGGACCGTATCGCGACCCATATCCTGGCTTTTGAGGGAGACAGTCAGGTTCGCTGGTTCGAGGGGAATTATTCGGATTACGAGGAAGACCGCAAAAAGCGCATGGGCGACTTGGTTCCCCGGCGGATTCATTACAGAAAGCTGACGCGCGGAGCTTGAAGATTATGCGCTGGGTTCTGCGTTCGAAGATTCACAAGGCCACGGTGACCGGGGCAGACGTCAGTTATGTGGGCTCCATCGCCATAGACAAAAATCTCATTGAAAAAACCGGGCTATGGATCGGGGAAAAAGTTTTGGTGGTCAGCAATACCTCCGGCGCGCGTCTTGAGACCTACGTCATCGCCGCGCCTAGAGATTCCGGGGTCATCACGATGAACGGCGCCGCCGCCCATTTGATCAAGTCCGGGGAAGAGATCATCATCATGGGCTTTGAGCTGTCGGACAAGCCGATTAAACCGACTTCCATTCTTCTCGATAAAAACAACTGTTTCGTCAGATTTTTGTCCCCCCAAGAAGATCATCTCTCCGCTGAAGAAATCATTCAAAGTTTTTGAAAACCAGAATTTTATTTCTTTTGTGTCTGGGCGCCTCCCTAGGGGCATTCGCGTCTTTTTCCCATACGCCTCAAGCGGCCAAAATGATCGACTTTTCCACGCTGGACCCTCATGTTATTTTTGATATTCGCTATGCGACCAAAAACAACTTTACTCATCAGGCCGTTTATCCTGTCGCAAGGTGCCTGTTGCGGAAAAGCGTCGCCAAAAAACTTTTGATGGCGGCCAAGGACTTTGAATCCCGAGGGCTTCGCCTCGTCGTTTTCGACTGCTATCGTCCGCTTTCCATCCAGAAAAAATTCTGGGCTCTGGTTCCGGATGAGCGCTATGTGGCCAATCCCGCCAAGGGCTCCCGGCATAACCGTGGAGCGGCGGTGGACGTCTCCTTGGCCGATGCCTCAGGGCATGAGCTCTCAATGCCCTCCGGCTTTGATAATTTCACTGAACGCGCCCATCGGAACTGGAAGGGCTCGAGCCTCAAAGAGCGGAAGAATATGAAACTTCTCGAGTCCGTCATGGAGAGGCACGGATTTATAGGGCTTCCCACCGAGTGGTGGCATTTCGATGCCAAAGGCTGGAAGCGGTTTCCCATTGAAGATATTCCTCTCAAATAGAATCGTTAATTTTCTACAATAAGGGCATGGCGCTTCCTGAGAGCCGCGCGGAGAAAAAATTGCGCTATCCGGAGAGCTCGGTTTTCTATCGAGCCTTGGATCGCGTTTACCCCAGAATTTCTCATGGGGAAGGAGTTTGGCTCTTTGACGACGCGGGGAAGCGCTATTTAGATTCTTGTTCGGGCGCTTTTGTCTGCAACATCGGCCACGGGGTTCCGGAAATTGCCAAGGCGGTTTCCCAACAACTTGAAAAAGTTGCCTATGTCAACGGAACGGCTTTTACGACAGATGCCGTCGAAGAATTGGCCTTAAAATTAGCCGGGCTTTCTCCCCGGGAGCTTAATAAATTTTATTTCTTATCCAGCGGCTCTGAAGCGGTGGAAGCCGCGCTGAAACTTGCCAGGCATTATTGGGTTGAAAAGAAGCGGCCGCAAAAGAGTAAAATCATATCCCAAAAACCAGGCTATCACGGAAATACGCTCTTGGCGATGTCCGTTTCTGCGCGCGGCCATTATAAGAAAATCTATCAGCCTTGGCTGATGGACTGCGCGATGGTTCCGGCCCCTTACGCTTATCGCTGCGGTTGCGGCGGCAACCCCTCTTGCCCGGTTTGCTCGGGAAGAGTTCTTGAAGAGGCGATTTTAAAAGAAGGCGCGGAAACAGTGGCGGCTTTCATCATGGAGCCCGTGGGGGGATCATCAACTGGCGCGTCGGTTCCGCGCGCGGATTACTTCCGCAATGTTCGAGAAATCTGTGATCGCTATGAAGTTTTGCTTATTGCCGACGAGGTCTTGACCGGCGCGGGACGGACTGGAAAATGGCTGGCGATGGAACATTACGGGGTTTTACCGGACATTATGACTCTCGGCAAAGGGATTTCCGGCGGCTATTTGCCGCTTTCTGCCGTGGTCGCGGGAGAAAAAATCATCGACCCCATAGCGAATGGATACGGATCTTTTCTTCATGCCCAAACTTTTTCCCATGCGCCGTCAATTTGTTCGGCGGGATTGGCGGCCGTGCGTTATATCGAAAAGCACGGCTTGGTTGAGCGCGCCGCCAAGATGGGTCTTATTCTCCAGAAAAAGCTGGAGGTTCTTAAGGGGCTTCCTTTCGTGGGGGATGTTCGTGGAATCGGTATGTTGGCGGGAATTGAATTTGTCGCTGACACGAAAACAAAAGAGGCTTTTCCCCGGCGACTCAAATTCGTCGAAACCTTTACCCAGACTGCGCAGGATTTGGGCCTCATCGTCTGGCCGAACGTCGGACACGCGGATGGGGAAAATGGCGACTTGGCGATGATCGCGCCGCCTTTTACCATCGCGGAATTTGAGATTGATTTGATCGTCAGCTTCTTTAAAGAGGCCCTTGAAAAAACGGCTTCGAAAATTGCGGTTACAGGAGAAATTAAATGACTACGGCCCAAGCGAAAAAAGACTTTAAAATCACCTACACTTCCGCCGCCGCTCCGGACATGAATTTATTCCATCAGTATTTCGATGAAGGCCTTGAGTTGGCGAAATCGCAACTCGGAAAAACTTATCCTCTTTTTATTGGGGGAAAAGAAGTTCATTCTTCGGCCAAACCAAAAACTGTCCGCTCTCCCATCAATTCCGATTGGGTCATTGGCCATTTCTCCATGGCGGAAGTTTCCCACGTCTCTCAAGCCTTGGACGCGGCGCAAAAAGCGAAAAAGGGCTGGGAGCGCCTTGGGTGGGTTGGGAGAATCAAGATGATGCGGAAGGCCTCATCTTTGATTAGGGAAAAAAAGTGGGAGCTGGGCGCGGCGATGTCTCTTGAAGTCGGAAAAAGCCGCATGGAATCGATGGGTGAAGTGGAAGAGTCCGCCGATCTCATCGATTATTATGCCAAGATCATGGAGGAAAACAACGGCTATTTAAAGCCGATGGGGCCTTCCTTCAAGGAAACGACCTCGTCAATTTTGAGGCCCTACGGGGTTTTTGCCTGCATCTCGCCTTTCAATTTCCCGCTGGCCTTGGCGGCCGGAATGTCTTCTGCGGCTTTAATCGCGGGAAACGTAATTGTCTTTAAGCCTTCTCCCGAGACCCCATGGACCGGTTATTGGCTCAATGAAATTTATCAGCAGGCCGGACTTCCGTCCGGAGTTTTTAATTTTATCACGGGTGATGATTCCGTCATCGGCGACCCTTTGTGGAAAGACGACCGAGTTGACGGCTTGGCCTTTACCGGTTCCAAGGAAGTGGGAATGCGGATGATCAGGGAATTTTCCGGCAAATTCTGGAAGCCGGCCTTGGCGGAATTGGGCGGAAAAAACGCGGCGATTGTCTGCGCTTCATCGGACCTTGATGCGGCGGCGGAGGGCATCATGAGATCCGCCTTTGGACTTCAAGGGCAGAAATGCTCGGCGTGTTCCCGCGTTTATGTCGATAAAAGCGTCGCGGAGAAATTTACGCGGAAGCTGATTGAGAAAACAAGGAAAATTACGATGGGAGACCCAACCCAGAGAGATATTTTCCTTGGTCCCGTCATTAATGCGCGCGCGGCCAAGCGCTATGAAGAAGCGGTTGCGTCCGCTAAAAACGGCGGCCAGATTCTACTCGGGGGAAACCGCGTGACTGGAGAAGCTTTCTCCAAGGGTTCTTTTGTCGCGCCGACGATCGTCCATTTGCCTCTGGGCCATGAACTCTTTTTGCGCGAACTCTTTCTCCCTTTTACCGCTATCGCCGAAGTTGAAAGTCTGGAAGAAGCGGTTAAAGAGTCCAATAAAGTCGAATACGGGCTTACCGCCGGAATTTTTAGCTCCAAAAAAGAGGAAATAGAATATTTCTTCGAACATATAGAGTCTGGAGTTTGTTATGCCAACCGCAAGGGCGGGGCGACCACCGGCGCCTGGCCCGGAGTTCAATCTTTCGGCGGCTGGAAGGGATCGGGAACAACCGGAAAAGGCGGTTGCGGGCCCTACTACGTTTCTCAATTTATGCATGAACAGAGCCGCACCATCGCGGAGATTAAATAGGGACAGTCCCTATTTAAAAAATGATGAAAAAACAAGGATCAGCGTATTCCGCCCCTAGGGGAAATAGGGACAGTCCCTCTTTCCTAGACTATCCGCGCATTGTGACGCCCCCGCCGGGGCCGAAGGCGCAAAAAATCATTGAATTGGATAAACAATGGGCGTCCC
This sequence comes from bacterium, assembly GCA_021846045.1. GTDB lineage: Bacteria > Elusimicrobiota > Elusimicrobia > UBA1565 > UBA9628 > JAKAQV01. The sequence goes on from JAJZCM010000037.1 coordinate 14,715, forward strand.
CCTCCTATATCAAGGAATACCCTTTCGTGATGGCGGGTGGAAAAGGAGCGATGGCGGAGGATATAGACGGAAACCGCTATATCGATTTTATGTCCGGCATCGCGGTTTCATCCACCGGCTACAATCACCCGGAAATCGTCCGCGCGGTCCAGGAAGCGGCCGCGAAATTCTTGCACATTTGCGGGACCGATTTTTATTATGAAGCGATGGCCAAACTCCTTGAGAAGCTGGGAACCATCGCGCCGATGAAAGAGAAATGCCGTGTCTTTTTGGCTAATTCCGGAACCGAGGCTGTGGAAGGCGCGGTCAAACTCGCGAGAAGCCATACGAAGCGCGCAAACCTCATCGCCTTTGAAGGCGCTTTTCACGGGCGAAGTTATGCCGCGATCAGCCTGACCTCCAGCAAGGTCAAGTATCGGGCGAATTTCGGTCCGCTTCTCCCTGGGGTCCATCATCTTCCGTTTGATAATCCCTATCGGATGGATGAGGGCGCGGCGCTGGAAGCCGCCGAGCGTTTGTTTCACAGTCGCGTTTCTCCCAAGGAAGTTGCGGCGGTAATCATGGAGCCGGTTCAGGGAGAAGGCGGGTATGTTTTTCCCCGTCCGGAATTTTTAAAAGCGTGGCGGAAAATTTGCGATGAAAACGGGATTCTCCTAATCTTCGATGAAATTCAATCGGGAGTCGGGCGTACTGGAAAATGGTGGGCCTCAGAGCATTTTGGGGTCGAGCCGGACATCCTTTTGAGCGCTAAAGGGTTGGGCTCGGGGCTCCCTATAGGCGCCATTATCGCCAAGGAAAGCGTGATGAGTTGGCCGCGTGGCTCTCACGGCACCACCTTTGGCGGTAATCCGGTGGCTTGCGCTTGTGCGCTTAAGACCTTGGAGCTTATCGAGGGCGGGTATATGGAAAATGCTTCTTTGATGGGAGAGAGAATCTTAAAGGGGCTTTTAAGACTTAAGGAGAAGCACTCTTTGATTGGGGATGTGCGGGGCATCGGGCTCATGATTGGGCTGGAGCTTGTTAAAAATAAAAAAAATAAAACACCCGCGCATCAGGAGATGGGGCGTTTGGAGGAAGAAGCCTTTAAGCGGGGGCTTTTGCTTCTTGGCTGCGGAGATTCAACCATCCGCATCGCGCCGCCCTTGGTTCTTAATTCCTATGACGTGGACAAGGGGCTTGAGATATTGGACGTTTGTCTTTCGGAGATAGAAAATAAAGCGTAAAAGGAGACTTAAATGAAAAAAACATTCTTATTGTCATCGTTGTTCTTGGCTCTGGGGGCGGCGGGCTGTATTTCCATCGGACAGGCTTTTATTAAAAATAATCAGACCCCTCAAATTGTGGTTGGAAAGACGACAAAGATGGACATCCTTAAAACCTATAAACAGCCGGTCAGCGTCGGAACGGAAGACGGAGACCAAACCTGGACTTACGTCAACTATCACGCGAGCGCCTTTAATGGATGGACCTCCAATTATTTGTTTGTTCGTTTCGCCAAGGATGGAACTGTCAAGTCTTATAATTACAGCCATGGCAGTTCCGACGATCGCGGGCGAGACCGGTAATATACGGAGCCTAAGACGGGGCGGGGAAATACCCGCCTCGTCTTAAGATTTGACAATAGGGCATTTGGATTTTATAGCATGAATGAAGGAAGTTTACGATGATCCTCGGCATTCCAAAAGAAATTACAGAAAATGAAAAGCGCGTCGCGCTTCTCCCGGAAGCTCTTTCCAAGATTAAAGGCCTTGAAATTCGCGTTCAGGCCGGAGCTGGGGAAGCGGCTGGGTTTACGAATGCGGCCTACCAAAACAAAGGAGCCGTCCTTGTCCCCGACGCCAAAAGTCTTTATGAACAGTCGGACGTCGTCTTAAAGGTAATGCCGCCCGAGGCGTCAGAGGCCTCCTGGATGAAGGAAGGCGCGGTCTTGATTTCCTTTATCTATCCGCATTCTCATGCGGATCTATTGAATTCTCTTGCCTCTCGCAAAGTCAGCGTGTTCGCGATGGATTTAATTCCCCGCACCAGCCGGGCGCAGTTTATGGACGCCTTGTCTTCTCAGGCTACGGTTGCCGGCTACAAAGCGGCGGTTTTGGCCATTAATTCGCTTCCAAAAATTTTCCCGATGTTGATTACGGCAGCGGGAACTATTTCTCCCGCCAAGGTCTTTGTGATCGGCGCCGGAGTGGCCGGGCTTCAGGCGATTGCGACGGCTCACCGAATGGGAGCTTCGGTCGAAGCGTATGATTTGCGCCCGGTGGTCAAGGAACAAATTGAAAGTCTTGGCGCCAAATTCGTGAGTCTTCCCTTGGAGGCTCAAGACGCTCAGACCTCGGGCGGCTATGCAAAAGCCCAATCGGAAGAATTTTACCGTAAGCAGCAAGAGTTTCTCGCGAAAACCGCGCAGAACGCCGATGCCGTGATTACGACCGCCTTGGTTCCCGGCAAACGCGCCCCGATTCTTTTGTCCGAGGAAGCGGTGAAAGGCATGAAGCCTGCTTCCGTCATCGTTGATCTCGCGGCCGAGCAGGGGGGAAACTGCGCGCTGACTGAACCCGGGAAAACGGTGGTTAAACATGGAGTGACCATTCACGGGCTCTTCAATTTGCCTTCTTTAATTCCTTCTCAATCGAGTTTGATGTATTCCCGGAATATCAGCGCTTTTCTGGGGCTTATGCTTAAGGACGGAAAGATGGGTATAGACTTAAACGATGATCTCCTTTCCGGTTCCTTGGCCGCTCATAACGGAGAGGTCTTGTTTCCGAAAAAACTCGCCCCCGTCCCGGTCGCCGCAGGAGGAAAAACCGCATGAACGCGCTTCCGGCCAATCATATCGCCATTGACTTGTTGGTTTTTGTTCTTTCCGCATTTTTGGGCCTGGAGCTGGTTCGCAATGTGTCCCGGCTCTTGCACACGCCCTTGATGTCTTTGACTAACGCTATTTCCTCAGTTTCGGTTGTGGCTGCGTTGATTGTCATGTCCGAGCCGAGGAAAACAGATTCCATCGTTCTCTTGACCGCTGTGGCGACCGCGTTGGCATTTGTTAATCTCGTGAGCGGATTTATGATCACGGAACGGATTTTGAAAATGTTTAAAAAGGAAAAAAAGTAAATCATGCTTTCCGCTTCTTATCTCCATATTTTTTCAGCCGCTCTTTTTGTTTTATCACTCAAATGGATGGGAGAGGTCAAAACCTCCCGCTACGGTAATTGGTCCGCGATTCTGGGCATGGTCACGGCCATTGTCGCAACCTATCTCGCTTTTCCGGTTGATCATGTTCCCTTGATGCTCGGCGCCGCCATCGTTGGGAGCTTGATCGGAATTCCAATCGCGATGAACGTTCCAATGACCGCAGTTCCCCAGCAGACCGCGATTTCCCACGCCTTCGGCTCTTTGTCGGTGGCCCTTTTGGGCGTGGCTGAATATTATCAGCGGGTTCCCCATGTGGATCCGTTCACGATGGCGGTTTTGTCTTCCGAAATCATCCTGGGATTTTTGACATTCATGGGAAGCTGTATTGCTTTCGCGAAACTTCAAGAATTGATTCCTGGAAAGCCTTTCGTTTACAAGGGAAGCAATGCCGTTAGCCTTTCGGTCTTAGGGGCGGCGGTGGCCTTGGCGGCGGATTTAGTTTTGCATCCCGAACGGCAAATACTGATTTTTGCCATCATCGCTTTGGCCTTGGTGTTTGGGTTTTCGCTCGTCATGTCGATTGGCGGCGCGGACATGCCGACGGTTATCGCGATTCTCAACTCTTTCGCCGGAATCTCCGCCGCCGGGCTTGGTTTTGTGCTCAGTAGTAAAATATTGGTCGTTGCGGGAACCTTGGACGGAGCTTCCGGTCTCATCCTAGCCATCATCATGTCTGAGGCGATGAACCGTTCTTTTGTCAATGTTCTTTTCGGCGGCTTTGGCGCGGCGCCCTCCGGCTCATCTGGAGCGGCGGCCAATCATCAACAGCGGAGCGTGAAATCCTATTTGCCGGAAGATGTCGCGTCTCTTTTAGATGGAGCGCGCTTGGTGGTAGTGGTTCCCGGATATGGCATGGCAGTCGCTCAAGCCCAGCATGCCGTTAAGGAATTATCGGCTATTCTCGAGTCGCGCGATTGCAAGGTTCGCTATGCGATTCATCCGGTGGCCGGAAGAATGCCGGGGCACATGAACGTTCTTTTGGCGGAGGTTCAGATTCCCTACAGCAACCTGTTGGAAATGGATGAAGTCAATCCCTTGTTTCCCGAGGCCGATATGACCATTGTTGTCGGCGCCAACGATGTTGTCAACCCCGCCGCCCGAACCCAAACCGATTCTCCGCTTTACGGAATGCCGATTTTAGATGCTGATAAGTCTCGCTCGGTTGTCTTCATCAAGCGCTCGATGAACCCCGGTTTTGCCGGAGTTGACAATGATCTCTTCTATCTTCCGCAGACGATGATGGTTTTTGGCGACGCCAAAAAAGTCATTACTGACATCACTTCCGCCCTCAAGAAAAATTAAGTCTTAACGATCCCTAAACGCCAACGCCGCTTGCCTTTCCGCGCACTTATTGCAGCGGTTGCAGGGTTTTATTCCGCTGGGGTTGAGACAGGAGAAAATGAAATCGAGGGGAACGCCTTGGACGCGGCTGAGAAGTTCGCTCTTCCCGACTTGCGCAGAGCCTCTAAAATTTGACTCCCTCTCGACGAGAAGTCCTTGCATTATGGGTGTCTTATCCACAATAATTAAGATGTGTTCGTAAGGAAAAAGCGCAACAAGAGCGGCGTCGT
>JAJZCM010000038.1 GCA_021846045.1 bacterium
AGAAACTCGCCGCCGCCCTTCAGGCCGGACAAATCCATCAATGGCAATTGGACGACGAGTTAAAAAATCTCAAGGAGCAGCTTGACGCGCTCAAATCCCAATTATCGGATAAAACTCTTTCTGAAAGAGAAGCGAAAACCAAGCTCAAGAGCCTTAAGGAACATCTCCAAGAGGAAGCGAAAAAAGCGGAAATGCTAAAGGAAGCCCGCGCCCGCGCGGCCAAAATGAGCGAACAAGATAAATTCATGAAAGATTGGAACGCTTATGAAAGACTTAAAATCAGCGGAGAACCTGACTCGCTCCTTATCCGGAACGTCAAGGAAATCTTGCGCGCCTACAAAAACAAGCCGGTCGATCTCGCTCCGGCCAACCGGGAACTCTTGCGGCTCATCAACGGAAAATGAGAAAAAACAAAGGAGGCCGTTTTTAGGCGGCCTCCCGATACGATAAACCCCGTCTCAGGGTTTGTTAGCTTAAATGCTTGCTGACAAGCTTGGTCATCTCAAACATATTGACGGAAGCTTTCCCGCCGAAAACGGCTTTCAGCTTATCGTCCGCGTTGATCTGACGCCTGTTTTTCTTGTCCTGAAGGTCCTGCTTTTTAATATACGCCCACAATTTCTTAACCACCTCGGTCCGGGGAAGGGCCTTGGAACCGACGATTTGGGCCAATTCGGAACTCGGGGTCAATTCTTTCATGAAGGCGGCATTCACTTTTTTAGCCATGATTTTCTCCTTGTTGCATGATGATTCAAATAAGTCCAGGGCTTTATTGTGTATGTTTTCTTGCCTTGCGTCAAGCCCCCGTCAAACAATTTGACATCCTAAACCGATATATGCAAGTCTTGCGGTAAGCGGTCCCTCTGGGGGCCATTAAGGAGATCGCCATGATCAAGAAATTAGTCTATAGCGTCCTTGTCGGCTTTGTCGCGCTCTCGCTCCCAAGCGCCCCGGCGTTTGCAAATTCAACTCAAGCCGGATACGCGCGAATGATTTTGACCTTTCGCCAAAACGCGACTCCGGAAGAAAAACAGAGAATTATTTCTTCCATTAAGGGCGCCGTCACCGTCCAAAATCTTGAGGCGTTTAATATCGCGATTATAAAGGTTCCCAAGGCCCAGACCCCTTCCATCATGGAAGAGACTAAAAACTCCCAGTCCCTGCGGGCGGTTGAAAAAGACTTTCGCATCAACTGGCTTAAAGATGTTGATGGAACGCCTTCTCTCGCCTCCTCTTTTCAGCAAGCGCAGGGAATGATTCAAGACGCGCGTTTCCACTGGCCTTGGGGAAAACACGCGCCCTCGACGCCGGGAATCCATTGGAATATTCGGCGACTCAAAGCCCCGCAAGCCTGGGCAAAAACCCAGGGCAGCGGCGTCCTTGTCGCCATCATCGACACCGGGGTTGATTGCGCTCATCCCGATCTCAAATGCAATTTAGCAGACGGCGCCAATATGACCAACTCCTCCACCCCGCCTATTGACGACAACGGACACGGCACCCATGTCGCCGGAATCATCGCCGGACAAGGAAAAGATGGGGGAGTTTTCGGCGTGGCGCCCCAAGTTACGATTATTCCCGTTAAAGTCCTCAACGCAGACGGCTCCGGAAATCTTTCGGACGTCGTCAGTGGAATTTACTGGGCCATGACCCACGGAGCCCGAGTCATCAACATGTCTCTTGGAGCCCCTACTTCGGCGGCCGCTCTCGAACAAGCCGTTCACAAAGCCTATCAAGCCGGAGTCGTCATCGTCGCCGCGTCCGGAAATGACGGAGAAAACGCTTCCCGCAGCGGGGGAGCCAGCACCGTTGATTATCCCGGGGCCTATCCCTGGGTCATCGCGGTCGCCGCCTCCGACCGAAGCGATCACATCGCTCCTTTCTCCAGCTTCGGCCCCGCCGTTGATATTACGGCTCCCGGGGACGGCATTTTATCCACTGTTCCCAATGGGTATGAGAAAATGTCCGGAACCTCAATGGCCAGCCCCCACATCGCGGGAGTCGCGGCGTTGGCGGTCGCCTCCGGAGCCTCGGGCCCCGAGTCGGTCAAGGCAGCGCTCAACACTTCCGCCTCTCTTTTGTGTCCGAAGAGCGTCTTTAGGGGCTGGCAATGCGCTCCCTCCACGGATGAGGGACATGGAATCCCGGACGCATCTAAAATCGTCGGGCTTTAGGCCTTATTTCAGAGTTCTCCAATTTCCCGAAGAAATTTATACATCTCCGGATAAAGTTTCCTAAAGTGCGCGAGGAGCTCCTCGCGATGAGTTTCCCAGGCTGGAAAGTTCTTTCCCGTTTTCCTAACCTTGGAATCATAGACTAAAAATTCCACTATTTTTTTGCCGTCCTGTGGGCTGATTGAGGCGCCGGGCTTGGCCATCATGCGATTGACAATAAGAGCCCACGCTTTCGGCCCGGGCATAACGATATCGGTCGAGACGCTTTTAAAATCAGGATGATCAGACTTAAACCGCGCCACGTGATCCGCGCTTAGCTGCAGAAATTGGGCGTTCAGGGGACGCGCGACGGTATGACAGACCGAGCACTTCCTCAAAAAAAGATGGTAGTCGCCTTTTATTTCCGGAGGGTAATGCGATACGTCCACGGATGGAGGGCCGAAGTCATTGGGGAAGAATTTGTAGGGCAATTTCTTGCTGGAATTATCCGCGCTGGACATCCGCGAGAAAAACAGGATCACCGACAACAGAAATAGAAATATCCCCGCCAGAAACGGATAGAGGCCCCTAGAACGAATTCGTCTCTCTCTCATAAGAATACCCTCCAATAAATCACGAATGCTCCGCAGATTCCTCGATTTCCCAGACCGTCAGAATCGGAAAAATCCGCATAAAGAGAAGGAGCAACATTAGGAAACCCGCGACCCAGCCCGCCGTAATCAGCCACTCGGTCAAGGAAGGCCAATAACGGCCAACAAATGAGACGAAGGGGTTCGCGCCCGAGGGGACCACGATGCTGTAGCGTTCCAGCCACATCCCCAAATTAATGGAGAAGCCCGATAGGGCCAAGACGGAACTCAGGCGGAGCGGTTTAAAGGCCAAAAGCACGAATGGGATGACGAAGCAAAAGAGAATCATTCCCCAGAAGCACCACCAAAAAGGCCCCGAAATCTTGCTCCACAAAACCTGCATTTCAGCCGGCGCGTGCCCGTAAAAAGTGGTCAATATCTCGACGCCCGTGAAATAGCCCCAAAAACAAGTCAAGGCTAGGGTGAATTGCCTCAAGGAATCAAGATGCGTTTCCGTCAGCCATGTGTGTAGGCGAAAAAACCACCTCACAAAAATCGCGATAAGGCCCAAAACTCCTAATCCCTGCAAGGCGGCTCCAATGACAAAATAAGGGCCGATAACCGCCGTATGCCACCCCGGCTTAATCGTCATTCCGAAGACAAATCCGACGTTGGTATGGACGGAGATAACCAGGGCCAAAAGAACGATGGAGAGAACCGTCATGATCAGGTGGTGAACGCGTTTTTGCGTTTCCGTGCCAGTCCATTCTAGGGAACTGATCCGGTAGAAGTCTTTTCTCCAAGGGGAAACCCCCGAACCCAGTCTATCGCGGCACAGAGCGAGGTCGGGAATCAAGGCGGTATAGAAATACAGGCTCGACATAATAATGTAGGTCGTAATACAGCACACATCCCACAAAATCGGAGAGGTAAAGTGGGGATAGAGAAGAACATTGAGAAATCGTTCGGGCCTTCCCATATCCACGATGACGCAGGTGGCGGCAAAGGGAATGCTGGTAATCGTAATCATCTCGGCAAGGCGGGTAAATGGAGCCCTCCACTGGGCCTTGACAATCCTAAGAATGGCTGACAAAAGCGTCCCCGCATGGGAAATGCCGATAAAAAAAATAAAATTTACGATATAGACGCCCCAAAAAACCGGAACGCCCAAGCCCGTGGCGGACAAACCCCAGGCTAATTGGCGAGCCCAAGCCCCGAGCCCGATCAAGAATATTAAGGCCAAGGCCAGGAGAAGGGCGTCCTGGCCCCTCGTGGGTTTTTTTTCCAACGGCCTCAAGACGGCCTCTTCAAGCTTATTTCCAGACAAATCCGCCGCTCTGGATGTTTCCATGATCTGAGACATTTACTCCTCCCTTAAATAAGAAACCTTCGGTTCCGTTCCCAATTCCTCAAGCAGACGATAGGCGCGCGGACTCTGGGAGAGTTTAGACACCTCGCTCCTTGGATCATTAATATCTCCAAAAACAATGGCTCGGGTGGGGCAAGAGGAAGCGCAGGCGGGAATATAATCCCCCTCGGCAAGCTCTCTTTTCTCGAAAGCCGCCTTTTCCTTCGCCCTTTGAAGGCGCTGATGGCAAAACAGGCATTTCTCAACGATGCCCTTATACCTGACGGAAACATCGGGGTTTTGCCCTTCCTCCATTGGCTTCGGCCAAGAAGGAGTATCCCAATTAAAAAACTTCGAGGTATACGGACAGGAGTTCACGCAATAACGGCAACCAATGCACCGCGGATAAACCTGCCCCACAATTCCTTCGGGATCAAGAAAGGTCGCAGACGTAGGACAAACCTTGATGCAGGGAGGATCGTCGCATTGCATACACGGCATCGGCGCCAGACTTTGACGATATCCCTCCGCGTTTTTTTTCTCAACCGACTGCACGCGAATCCAGCGAATGACTCGCCCCATCGCGGCCTCGTGGGGATTTCCCATCATCTGATTATTCTCGACCGAACAAGCCACGACGCAGCTTTGGCACGCAGTACAGCGGTCCAAATCGATGACCATTCCCCAGCGGCGGGCGCCCTTCTCCGGTCCTAAGGCCGAATCGGTGGCGGCACGGAGTTTCCGAACGAACAAAACAGGCGCGAGAAGCGCTGCTTTGAGAAAACCTTTTCGGTTGATGCAACCTTTATTGAGGATGGAAGATTTTTCTTGCGATTGATTATCCATGGACATTGACGGATTCTCCTTGCCATCTGGCCTTGCCCGAATTTTTACCGACAAGGACGATCTCCGCTGGATTAGCTCCGATTCCCGCCGCCCAGCGCCCCATTTGAGAATGCCCCAATCCAAATGGAACGGCGACAACTTCTCGCGCCATTTTTTCATAAATCCGCGCGCGGACAAATATCCGGCCCGCGCTGGATTCAATCCAGACCATTTGCCGATCTTTAATCCCGAGGCGGGATGCCGTCTGCGGGTGAATCGCCGCCCAAGTTTCCCACTGTTCTCCAAGCTGGGGTCCGGCAAGGCTTTGAAGATACGGCAGATGAGCTCCTTTCCCGCGGGAAAAGCACAGCGGAAATTCCACGCAAAGCCTCGGCGAACTCGCCGAATTCTCCTTCTCGCCCCGCTTGGAAATCTCGGCGGGCTTAAAACTAGCTAAAGTCGGGCGAAGCGGCGCGCGCGCGGGCGCGGAAATCTTGCTCCAACCGCCTTTTTTCAAACTTTTAATCGCTCCCACGTCCTTAGCGATTCCTTGCAAGAATCCCGGGAATGAATTCCACGGAAAAGCCGCGGCCAGTTCCCCGCCTTGCGCGCGCGCAAGTTCGATGACAAAGTCGGCGGCATCCTTGACGTCATAAAGAGGCGCAAGGGCGGGAGGCGCGCAATGAAAGAATGTCGTTCCATCCAATAATCTGGAAACGCCGCCTTGCCACGCTTCCATGGAAACCGGCTGCGGCAAAATCAAATCGGACAAAAAGGAAGTTTCATCCATGAAGGAAGAGAAACCAACGATGAACGGAATATTCGCCAGCGCTTTTTTCCAGACGGATGGATCCGGCCCCGTAAAAACGGGATTAAATCCGTCGTTTAAGAGAACATCTATGGGAGGCCGAGATTCTCCCAAAACGGCGCCGGGCCATTTCTCGATGTCCGCGATCGGCTTTTTATCCGTTCGCCTCGGCATGTTTTTAAGGCCCAAATCCTCATTGAAATTTTTGGTTTCATGAATGAGGTCAAAGCTTCCCAGAAGCAAATTGAGGCTATTGACCGCCTCTTGACTGAATAGATCGGAGCGCCAAGTTATCGCCAGCGGGCGCTTGGCCGCTCCCATCGCACGGGCAACCCGGCGAATGTCTTCGGCGCTCAAACCGCAATCCTTTTCCGCGCGCTCCGGAGGATATTCCTTAAGCGTTTTTCTAAACGAGTCATATCCCTCAACCGATCTCTCGCTTAATCCCTTATCATGGAATCCCTCCGAGACGAGCGTATTTGCGACGCAGAGGGCCGCAATGCCTTCTCTTCCCGGAATAAGGGGAAACCATTCATCGGCCTTGGCGGCGGAAATGGAAAGTTGGGATTCCAACTGAAAAAAGCGAGTTCGTCGTCCCGAGGCGTTTCTGCGCATATCGGCGTAGATTCTCTGCGTATCGACATGCGGATCCATTTGTTGAAGCCAGTCCCACCCGAAGCCAACGACGATATCCGCAGATAAAAAATCATAGGAAATACTCTCGGGGGTTCCTGTTTTTCCCCGGAAAGCGTCCAAGGGCGGCTCCGCCGGATCCCAACGAGGACGCCAGAAATTGGGAGTTCCAAAAGCCCGCGCAAACCTTTCCAGGACTTTTCCTTGGAGGCCGAACGAAGCGGAGAATATTCCCAATCTCTCCGGAGTCCTCCTGATGGACGATATTCGGGAACGCACGATGTCGGCGGATTCCTTCCAGGAAATCTTTTCCCAAGATCCCGAACCGCGTTCCCCCTTACGCTTAAGAGGATGGGTCAAGCGATCGGGGTGATAAAGTTCCTGGAGAGCCGCAAGCCCCTTTGGGCAGAGGGCGCCCGCCCGCGGAGACTGAGGCTCTCCCTCAATCCCAACGGGCTTTCCGGCAACTAAGCGCGTTTTTTGGAGGCACAGAGCGGGGCATTGCCGACAAAGAGAGGTGGAAAAAGTCTCGTCATGGAGGGTGGGAAGGCCTTCCTTGGCGGGCCTGCGAATCTCATTTCCAATCACGCGCGGAAGAGCGTAGCCCGCCCCAATCAGAGCCCCTATTTTAAAGAAATCCCTCCGAGTAAATCCTTCTTTCATGGCTTTCGCCTTCCTAAGGCGTTGTCAACGCCTAAAGTCAAGCTGGGCGACGAGGGGCGTATCACCCAACAAGGAGACCACATCCGAGCCCTGAGGGCTAAAAATCCAAAAAATATGAAAACCGCGCTCCAAACGACGGAGACCAAAACAATTAGATTTCGAGCCCCCTTGTCATTGAGAACGGAGGTTTCTCGCTTTGCTTCCATTGATTTCTTCTCCAACGTTGTTAATATTAGAGCCCCGTTTTCAAGGCTCTCCGGCAGATTCTCGCTGTTCATAAATATCGCTACCTCAATGATGACACGCTATGCAATCCGTGCTTATTTTCATCGTCCTATGGCAGTTCAAGCAACGCTCCATGCGAATGGGCTTTCTGGGAAATGACAAGGGCGTGGATTGTTTTTTCATGTTTCCATGACAAGCGGCACAGGCGATGCCCCCCGTCTTGACATGGAGACGATGCGAAAAGAATATCCTGGAGGCGTACGGCCTCAAGAAAAGGTTATAGCGCAAGGGCGGCAGGTGATAAACCCTTTTCCAGGGAGGCTCTTGACCCTTCGCGAGATAGCCCTCGAGCTTTTTAGCCTCAGGATCGGAAACCTGGGCCGCTTGATGGCAAGTAACGCAAGTTTTCACGCTCGTGATTCCCGCATGTCTTGACCCGTCCACGCCCGGGTGGCAAGTCTCGCAACTAATGCCCATCCCCAAGTGTTTCTCGTGATTAAACGCGATAGGCTGACGGCTCCCCGAATCAAACGAGGACCAGCCGAGATAAGCCCCGGACAGAAGCGCGAGCGCGTAGAAAGACCTCAACACGGTTCGTCTTTTTGGGGCGCCGGGTAAATTCACGAAAAGGCCTATTTCCCCGCACCTGACGGCGTGGAATTCTTGGAATCACCGGTTTTTTTCTTTTCCGCACGCCCTAACGATTGAACGTAGGCGGCGACTTCCGCGATTTCGGTTTTCTTGAGTTTCGCGGAAAAAGTCGGCATCTTGCCGCCTTTTCCGCCCGTGATGATGCCAATCACCTCTTTGCGTTTCATTGAGGCGACATGGGAAGAGGCCAGGTCCATGTTCTTAACGTCTACCTTGAATATTTGGGCCATCATCGGGCTTCCCTTGCCCGTCTTCATATGGCAGGAAATGCAGTTTGAATCGAATATTTTTTTACCGGCGGCGATATTTTTGTTTTGCGCCGCTGCGGCCGACAGAACCGGACTGGCCGCAACGATTGCCCAACACCCTAATTTCTTTAGTTTTCGCAACATGATGAATCTCCTTTTATTTTTTAGAATCCAACCTCTATCTGGGCGGTCAGGCGATTACCCATCGGAAGTATCGCCGGAGTCGCCCCCCCCGCGTTCATTCCCGCGAGTCCTCCGCCATATCCACGTCCGGTATCCACCGTATATTCAAGGAAACCCTTGAAATTCGGAGCGAAATAATGGGCAACTTGAGCGGTGACATAGTTAAAATGCTCGGTTCCATTCCATAAAGTCAACCAGTTCTCCCTTAGAAGAGGAACCAGAAAGGCGTAATCATGACCATCGCGTTTGTAGGTGTAGAAGAGTTCGGCATAGGCCGCTTGGTCGGTCTCGACCGCTCCCATCGTTGCGTCCGAATCATGGGCGTAGACATAGGCCGCCCGGGCATTGTAATTGCCATGTTCCCACAGAGCGTCAAAGCCTCCGCGAACGGCTTGAACGTAGTGATTGGCCATCGCCGTAGTCAGTCCGCTTGGCAAATTACCCGTCGTTCCCGGGGCGCCGGCATCCGAAGTTCCTCCGCTTTGGCCGTATTGGCCGAAAGTTCCAAACATCAATCCCTCGCCCGTATCGTAGGCAAACCGGGCATAGCCATTCCCCGCGCCGCCTTGACCGGTATTATTGGCGGAAGGATCTTTGGAGTATCCAAGGGAGTAATAGACAAAAGAGGGGCTGCCGCTGGAAATGTGAACCTGCCCGTAAATTTCTCCGGTTTGGGTTTGAGTGTTGAGCGGAAAGCCGGAGAGATAGGCTTGTCCGTTCATTAAGAAGTCCGTTGAACGGTTGGCAACGGTCGGAGTTTCGGCGGAGGTAATTGTCTGATAAGGATCATCAACGAAGAAACCGCGACGCATCAAGACTACGTTATAAAGGAGGGACGGATGATACCCCGCCCGCAAATCGCCCATCCCCGGAGCAAACCCTGTTGTTTGATTGGCATCCATTTCACCAAGGTAAGAAATATGCTTGGCCGCGTCGCCGCCGGCAATGAACATGTCGATATCATTGATGGGCTGAAAAAGCGGGCCATTGGAAGTGTTTCCAGAGCTGCCCCCCATTTGAGTTCCGGTGTTGGCCATTCCATGTCCGGTATCGAGGGGTCGAGAGCGAACGATGACGGCCCAAGGCATGGCGGCCTCCGTCCAAAGATCCTGGTCCTCGCTCTTAAGAACGCCGTAATCGCTGTCCCTGGCCACGACATAGCCGTTCAGCTTAAATTGACGGCCAAAAGAGTTGAGCGTTGGATAGTCGGAATGGCATTGAGAACAACTCATTCCGTATTTGCGGGCAAAAGACGGAAGCGCCAAGGCTTGATTGATTCCATCGGGCCTGACCGGGCACAAATGCCTGAGGCTATGAAAATAAGGCGGCAAAAGCCAAACCAGGCTCAGTAGCAGGGCGGAAACCCCAACCCTGCGAAATATTCCTCTCATGGTCCCATTATTCCCATCACGTTCGTCTTTCATCAATTTCCCCCTTTTGATATATCCCCACGTCTTCGGCTCTCATCGATTTTCTCCAAAATCGATGCGCCGTCCGGCTTCGCAATGATCGCAACCGCTATCAGTGCGTTCGAAAATACGCGGCCCGAACGTCCCCTTTATGATCCCCCTGATGCCGATGTGAAAATCCTCAGCGATTATGTCCGGGCCGGACCAGCTTCGCAAAACGACGTTAAAAACGACAAGCTCCAAGCCTCTGAGGAATTCATCCAAATCCTTTTTCACCTCGATTTGAAGCATTTTCCCAGCAGGGACGGAAACGCCCTTGCCCCACTCAGGCCTTAAATTCCAAGCCACCGGCTTTATTTTTTCGGGGCTAATGCAACCCTCCTCGCACGAATCATAGGCGAAAACATAGCGCTTTAAAACCCGTTTTAAGGCGTTTTCGAAATATCGGGCATTTCTTGAGGCAAACGCTCCTTCATTTAAGGCGGCGGGTAGAAAGCGAGAGAGAGACTGCGCCAACGACTGAATCAATTTTTCCATATCCTCGGTCCTCTCAAGCCGCAATTGATACCGCTTAACAGGCCTTCTTTTAATCGTTGGCTTTGGGCTTTTCACGGGAACGCCCGTATTCTTTTCCGGATGTTTCAGCCTCATCACGAATCCATTTTACGCCTTTAGTTTGATTAGGGAAACTAAATTTTGTTAAATTAATTGTTTAGTAATTCTAAATCATGAGCATCAAAACCGTCGAGCCCTATCTCAAAGTATTTACGCACGCGAACCCATGAAAGGCTCTCGAATTCACCTGGATTTATTGCGGGTCTTTAGCGATCTGGCCCAAGAGAAGAAATTTTCGCGGGCGGCGGAGCTTAATCATCTGACCCCGGGGGCCGTCACTCAGCAAATCGCTTTTCTGGAAAGGAGTCTAGGAAAAAAACTGGTCGAACGCGGGAGAAATGGATGTCTATTGACGGCGGAAGGAAAAATTTTTCTTGAGGCGAGCCAGAGCATATTAAAAATCTACGCTGAATCTGCGGAAAAAATTCGCCACCCGGGGGAACTCTCGGGAATCGTTCGCGCGGCGACGATTTACTCGGTGGGGCTTTACCGTCTTCCAAGCTACATTCGATCTTTCCTGCGCGGGCATGAAAGAGTAGACCTCCGCATGGAATACGCCGGCGCGAAAGATATCTATGCCGGGGTATTAAAGGAGGCGTATGATTTAGGAATATTGGCCGCGCCTTGGTCCCACCCGGCCGTTGAGATCATTCCATTCGCCAAGGAAAAATTGGCCCTCATCTGTTCTCCGGAGGACGAACTCGGAAAAATGAAAACCGTCCAAATTCGGCAGCTGCGCGGCAGGAAATTCATCGCCTTTAACAACGATATCCCGACCCGAAAAATCGTGGACTCCCTGTTGCGCCAACATGGAACGCCGGTCAACATCATCCACGAATTCGATAATATAGAAACAATCAAGAGGCTTTTAGAAATCGGAATGGGAATTTCTATTCTCCCCGAAAACACCGCCTCCCAGGAAGTAAAAAATAAAACCCTGCGGTGCATTCCCCTGTCCGAAGGCCCATTTTTCCGCCCCTTGGGGATCATCCGCAAGCGGGCGAAGATTCTCCCTGAGGCTACACGAGAATTTATTCGCTGGCTAATCGACTAATAAATCATCCAGCCGGGAAGGATATTCGATTTGGGGTTCTGGGGAGTAGCGGCGGGATTAGTGATGATAGGCTGCTCTTCCAAATTCTGAAGCGGAGAGACGTTTCCGCCCGCGCCTTCCCTGAGTTTCTTCTTATTACCCTCGCCCGGGCGAATTTCTCCGCCAAAGCGGTAACTAAGGGTCACGCGCTGGAGATCGTTAAAGCCGTTGGTGGCCAAGGCCCAAGCGTAGTCGAGATAAATGCGTGATTTCCAATGGAGGCCGAAACCCGCGGTAATGCCCATCGAAGTTTGGATAAATTGATATCCGGCCCTAAAGGCGACAATGTCCATCATATCGTATTCCGCTCCGGCGTCCATGGAATACATGCGCTCTTGGGCGATATAAATGGAATCCACCGAAAACGTGTAATTGTCTCCATCGGGAACGTTTCCTTGATAAGCGATGCCCGCTCTTAGGATTGTCGGGATCGGATCGGCATAACCGCCGTAATTGAGGCTGCCGCCGATGTTGTTGGCGGAAAGCCCCAAGGAAATCCCCTCATCAGGTATATCGGCCAAATATCCGACGCTCCCGGAAAAGGTCTGGGCGGAATAGGCCTGCACAAGACTTGAATGAATGTATTCGCCTTCAACTCCGATAAATTGGTTGACGCGATGCTCGTAATCCCCCAAATCCAAGGATCCCTTAGCCAAGCGCTCCGAATAACCGACCCGGGCTACGATATCCGATCCGGCGTTGAGAGATTGAGAAGATTGAAACGAACCGTCGGGATTAGTGTTATTGACGTTGATGATTCCATTTTGAGAAACGACCAAACTCGCCCCAATGCTGGCATCCCCGTTGCCGAAAATACCCTTAAAAGAGATGGGCGCCGCATAATCAAAATCTTCGTAACTGTTGTCGACCAGTCCCCCCATAAACGTCGCGTCCACTTCTTGGCTGTTAAGGCGGCTGAGGCCCGCGGGATTGTAATAGAGAGCGGAAGCGTCGTTGGAAATAGCCGTAAAGGCGCCGCCCATACCCAAGGCGCGGCTTCCTAAGGGAACCTGTAAAATAGGCGCGGCCGTCACCCCAGGCCCGTATTGAGCCTGGGCGAAAGAAGCAAAACCGAGAAGCAGCCCTAGAAGAAACATTTTTTTACTCTTAGCCTTTTATTTCACGACCGCCACCTTTAGAATTTTAGATAGTCCTGGACCCGTGACCCGGACCAGGTAAATGCCGCTGGCAACCACATAACTTCGCAAGTTTTTTCCGTTCCAAGTGACCGAACCGCTCCCGGCCGCGACGTTTCCATCGAACAAGGTCGCGACCTCTTCTCCGTTCATCGTATAGGCTTTGATGGTCACATGCCCCGCCTGCTGGATCTGATATTTAATCGTCGCCTCTTGTCCCTTAAGAGGGTTAAAAAGATTGTTCCAGGCTGAGGCGTCGGTCTGGGAAACTCCCAAGCTCAAGGGCCCCGACAGTCCCATGCTAACAGTACTGCCGGCGATGTTATAGCCGAAAACTTCCAAATAGACGGTGCCGACTGCGGGGAAGCGCGAAGAAAAGCTGTTCTGAATCTGAACGGAGCCGGAAATTTGTCCATTGGTATTGGTTGAAGAAACCAGGGTCAAATAATTGGAAGACAAAGCGGGAGAGGTCTGCGTGTTGGGAAGAACGTTCTGAGACTGGTCTAAAAGCTCCGCATAGGCAAAGGAGTATTGCGGGGTTTGCAGGTGAACCGTCGATCCTAATTGCGAAGCGCTGACATTGGAGGCGATGGCGACTTGAAAACTAATGAGGTCTTGATTGACGACCGCGCTGACGACATTGGCGGACAAGGCATTCACCTGGGGAAAGCTAAAATCTAGGGTGTATGGATTTAAGGAACTGGCCCCGCTGACGGAATCAGAACCGTCATTTCCGCCGGTCACATCCAAGAAAAATCTTCCACCTGAAGACGCGTAGTTAATCTGAACGCTCGAAGCGGTCACCTCGCAGTCGTTGAACATGCAGTAGCCGTTAAGAGTGTCGAGACCGTTGAAACTCGGAGCCGCAGTGGTGAGAACGTTATGGTTGGCGTCCAAAAGAGTCATCTGATAGCCCTTGTAATATCCTGGATCAGTGGTCGAAGATGAAAGGTTAAGCGTTACACTGATTGGCCCCGGAGAGGTCGCGAAGGTGTAAAAGTCCTGTTCCCCCGCGGGATAAAGAGTCGCCGTGACGGTCGGCAGCGTGCTGACGTCTAAAGCCGTTTGAAAGCCGCTGTTGCAATAAGGATCGTTGGAATTAATCTGAGGATAGGAACAAAGATTAATTCCGTGATCTTGAAAAGAGGCGATGATATCCGAAGCGATATTAGAGGAAGAAGTAAAGCTGCTGCAAGCCGAAGCTGCCCCCATGGAATTGACGTCCAGCAGAGCCTGCTCCATTTCTTCAAAACTTTCCGGGAAAAATAAGAGGGCGTTCATCTCAAGCTGGCTGATGCAGTTAATGGCGGGGCAATTAAGCTGGTTGCTGGGAGAAGAAGGCGGAGTGGAGAGTTCTTGGGCCGTGCAGGCGTCACGCGCGATTTCCTTGCCGCGCAATTCCCACATCGATTGGCTGAAATATTCGCCGTCGCAATGGATTTCACCCGTCCAAGTGGCGCTTGAGTAAATCGCCGGCTGAACGCTGCGGCAGCTGTCAACCATGCCGCCAAAAGTCGCGCATCCATT
This sequence comes from bacterium, assembly GCA_021846045.1. Classification (GTDB taxonomy): domain Bacteria; phylum Elusimicrobiota; class Elusimicrobia; order UBA1565; family UBA9628; genus JAKAQV01. The sequence goes on from JAJZCM010000038.1 coordinate 14,108, forward strand.
ATTTGAATCCGCGCTTGCCCCGCACAAATTTCGCACCGGACCATAGGCCGGATTTTCCCCGTTGACGTAATAGCCGATACCCGGATCATTGAGCGAATTAGCGGACCAAAAATCGGCATTGCCCTCCGAAATGGCTCCGGACTGGCCGAAATTGGTGATCGGCCATATCTTTTGAACTAAATAATGCGTCAATTCGTGGTGGGGAACGGTCGCGTCGTCAGTCATAATGTCAATGGGAGAATTTCCGCCAAGGCTCACCGGCGTCGCTCTGCCGTCCCCGAACCAAATATTGTCGTCTTGGGGATCATAAAAGGCGTTAGTCATGTTGGGCCCGAAAAAAGCCAAGGCGGAGGCCCTTCCACTGAGAAACTCCGGGCTCAAAGTCGCGCCCAAAACCTGGCTAAAGAAATCGCGCTGGATATTCAAATGATAATAGAGGCTCAACTCCCCCTCCATTCCCGAAGGCGTCATCGTCGAGGCCCAAACGACATTATTATTGGCTCCGGTGACGCCAGGACTTGACAAAACCAAGTAGCTGGAAGAAACAATTGAATAGGAATCCCCGCCAGGGCTTGAAGGCTGCTCAGCCAAGAGGATACTTTCGGAATTTCCAACCGACATCGTGCCGTTAAAGGAAGCGACTCCTGACGGAGTTAAATCTCCTACGTAACTGGCGGCGAGGTTTCCATTGGAATCTAGGATTAAAAGCTCGTCATCAACCGTGATTCCGAAATTTTCGCCCGAGGCGCTGAAACTTTGTCCCACGCTGAGATTGGAAAAGACCGGAAGAAAACCCACCGCTCCCAAGCCCAGGGGAATGCTGACGGTCTGGCTTGAAATAATTCCCCCGGAAGTCGAAGCCGCAGAAGGGCCGTAAGACACGCTCTCGGGAGTGACGCCCCAGGCGGCGCCCTCATTTTCATAGGACGCGTTGGCGCCGAAATAGCTCGCGACATTGATATATTGACTCTGAAATAACGTAAAAAGCTCTCCGGTTTGTGTGGAAGAATAATTGCCGTTTTGATCGGTGGAGGTTCGGTAGGCAGAGCCGCCCACATAGACCCATTCATTTTCAAAAGGCCGCGCCACGAAACAAGGCGGAACGACGCCGGAACACCCTGCGGTTTGGAGTTGTTGCGCCGGGTCGACATCAAAAACCATCCCCTGGACATTTCCGGAAAAACCGGAGGACTCCAAAATATCATAACGAAGGAGAATTTGCCCGGTCTTGGCGTCCACATAATACCTCCACAAATGTTGAGGCTTTCTAACCAAGAAGCGCCAAGCAAGAATTGGGGCGCCGGTCGCCAAATCCGGGAATATCACCAAGGTCGGCGTGACGGGAGTTCCCCCGGAGTCCTGAGCGACTGTTTGAGCGGCTTGGGAAGAAGGGATACTGGGAGAGGCGCTGATTTGAATATGCGGCAGGAAATTGGAATCAAGCCTTAAGACCGCCCCGGCCGAATCCATCTGAACCTTGACCCGGCTAAATTCAACCGGGAGCCCCTGATAGGTTTGCTGGTAGAGAACATGCATATGGCCCGGAGCCGTGTTTTCTTTCATGAATTGAAGCTCGGCAGGATTGAGATTGAGATTTTTTCCAGCCGCCGCGAGAAAAGAATCCGCAGCGGCCTTGGGACGCACTCTTGCAAAATTCGGAGACATCACCCGAACGCCGACGGCATGATTGGGAAAATGGGAGTGATTGTAAGAATAGATATAGGGCGATGAAGCGTCCGCAGAGAAGAGAGGCGGTCTCGGAAAAACTTTATTGAGCCCAAAACGTTGGATGTCGGCTTGAGACTTTGAAGCGCCCTTAAAAGCCAACAGGGGACTGAGAAGGAAAAGAGCGGCAATGAAGCTCCAAAAAAACTTTTTAATCACGAAGCCTTCCTTCCAGCGAGATGTTCCAAAAGAAACGTCGCCGCCTCAATGCGCAAACGCAAGTCGGCATTTGATTTCATCACCTCGGCCAACAGCCGGTCCGAGCGAAGAGAAAGGTCTGCGCCCAAGACGTTTAAAGCCAAGGTTTTCAAATCAGGATCGGAAGCGTTTAAGACGCGCTCGGCTAAATCAAGGTTGATTTTTTGCCCGCGCCGGGCCAAACCCGCCTCAGCTTCCAGGCGAGTGTCGGAATTAAGCGAGTCCTCCGATATTTTCTTAAGCGCGGGAATAGATTCCGCATCCGACAAAAGGGCCAAGCCCGCCAAGGCTTGGGCGCGAACGCGCGGGTCAGAGTCCTTGAGGGCCGCCGTCAAAAGGGGAGCGCTACGCAAGGCGGGAAATTGCGGCAGGACCCGCATCGTTTCTTCGCGAACCTCCACTGCGGGATCTGAGGCCGCGCGAGTCAATTCTTTGAGAGCCGCTCCGGTTCTGATATTTCCCAAATCCTTCACTGCGGCGACCCGAACCGAAACGTCGGGGCTGTCTAAAGCGGAGCTAAACTCGGCTTCAAAATCGGGAAGCCCCATTCTTGCCAGCCCCGCCGCCGCGGCATCCCGGACTTCGCCGGAAGAATCGTCGAGAAGACTTCTCAGCAAGGACTCCGATTTTTTCCCTTCGATCTCGAATAGTTTTCGAATCGCCAACACCCTCATTTTATCGTGAGCGATGCGGCGAAGTTCCGCCACCGGAGAAGAGTCGGAAACGTTTTGAGAAGACTGACGGATGATGGATTTGAGAACGGGAACGCCTATGAGACTTTTGAGTTGAAAAAGACTGTAGGCGGCGTAGACACGGACGGAATCTTCTTGATCAAGCAAGGCTTGTTTTAGGATGGAAACGGCGGCGGGATTTCCAATAATGCCCCAGGCCCGCGCCACCTGAGAACGGACGCGAGAATCCGAACTGGACAACGAACCGGATAAAAGCTTTAAAGCGTCTTTTCCGGCCGACTGCAAATCCTTAGGCACGGAAGAAGAGGCAAAAACAAGGGCGGTTCCGCCCATCAAAAGCGATAAAGCCAGGTTCAGTTTTTTCATTTCTCTAGTCCCTTTCCTCATAAACCTAATCTCGGGACAATGCCGCCCCCAAGGTTCATAAGGCAAAGGCATAGCCTATAAAAAGTATGACGGAAAAACCTACTTTTTCGGTTTCCATAATATTACAGAAAATAGGCCCCACACACGGCCAATTCCCCGCGCTTTTTGTATACTTTGAAAAAAGGGGGCGTCTCTATGGCGGAATTGACAGAAATTTTAGCGATGGCCGTGCAGCAGAAAGCCAGCGATATTCTCTTGGCGCCCCATCAGCCGGCCAATGCCCGCATCAACGGCATCATCCGTCCTCTCCCCGGCATCAACGCTCCGGATGCCGCAGAATGTAAAAGATGGGTTTTTTCCGCGCTGACCCCCACCCAACAAAAAGATTTTGAGCGCGAACATGAACTTGACTTTGCCTTCAGCATCAAGGGCGTCGGGCGCTTTAGAACCAACGTTTTTCTTCAAGCCTATGGGGTCGCCGCCGCGTTTCGCCATATCCCCAGCATTATTCCAACGCCGGAACAGATCGGCCTCAACCAAACTATTTTAAACCTCTGCAGTCTGCCCCGGGGCCTTGTTCTGGTCACCGGACCGACCGGTTCGGGAAAAACAAGCACCTTGGCCGCGATGATCGAACGAATCAACGCCAATCAACACAAGCATATTTTAACCATCGAAGACCCCATCGAATTTCTTTACCAGAGCAAAAATTCCCTCGTCAACCAGCGCGAAGTGGGCGTCCACACCGGATCTTTCAGCCGCGCGCTAAAATACGCTTTGCGCCAAAACCCGGATGTGATCTTGGTCGGGGAAATGAGAGACCGGGAAACCATGGCCTTGGCCTTGGCCGCCGCAGAAACCGGACACCTTTGTTTTTCCACTCTCCACACACGGGACGCGGCCTCGACCGTCAACCGCATCATCGAGGAGTTTCCCAGCGATCAGCAAAATAGCCTCCGCGTCATTCTCTGCTCGGTTCTGGCCGGGGTTATCTGTCAAACTCTTCTCCCCCGCAAAGGCGGGGGCATGGCCTGCGCGAGAGAAATCATGATCATGAACTCGGGGGTCTCCAAACTCATTCAAGACAATAAGATCAGCCAAATCAACAGCGCGATCGAGACGGGAGCTGCCTACGGAATGTTTTCTCTCAATCAGGATTTGGCCAAACTCGTCAACTCCGGCCAAGTGACGATGGAAGAGGCCATGATCAAATCCATGGACCCGCAGATGCTGCACAAGTTAATCGCCTCAACCGGAAACGGAAATTTCGGCTCCATTCAGAGCCTGTCTCATTAAAAATTATTTCTTACTGAACTCTTAGTGCCGGAAGTGGCGAATCCCGGTCAAGATCATCGCGATATTTTTTTGGTCCGCCGCCGCGATGACTTCTAAATCCCTGACCGATCCTCCGGGCTGGATAATGGCGGAAATACCGAGAGTGGCGGCGGCCTCTATTCCATCGGCAAACGGGAAGAAGGCGTCTGAAGCTAAAACCAAGGGGCTTGGTTCGGCGTGGTTTTTAAGCCACATCTTGTATTTGACTCCCGCCAGATGGACGGAATCGACGCGGGACATTTGCCCGGCGCCCAGCCCCACCGTAAACCCCGGCCCAGTGAGCGCAATGGCGTTTGATTTGACGTGTTTTGAAACCACCCAAGCAAAACGCAAGGCCTTGTCTTCCTGAGGATTGGGCTTGCGTTTGGAAACGACCTTCCAGTCTTTCCCCAAAATCGCCGCATCCGGGTCTCCGGCGAGGATTTCCGTTCCCAAGGATCTCCATTGAACTCTTAAGTCTCGCTTGAGTTTTCGGCGAAGTATTCTCAAATTCGGCTTTTTCATGAGGAGAGTCAAGGCCCCCGAATCAAAATCAACGGCTTCGATGACCTCGACAAACCGGTTGGCCAATTTTTCCGCGATCTCAACGCCCACGATTTGATTAAAAGCCACGATGGACCCAAAAGCCGAAAGAGGATCGGCTTCCCAAGCCAGATCAAAAGACTCAATCAATGTCTTCTGGGCGGCAACGCCGCTGGGGGTCGCATGTTTGAAAATGGCGCAGGCGGGACCATCAAAATCCGAAACGCAATCCCACGCGGCATAAGCGTCCAAAAGATTATTGTAGGAAAGCTCTTTTCCTGAGAGCTGTTCAAAACTGGGCTCGTCTCCCAGTCTTAGGTAAAGGGCGGCCTTTTGATGAGGGTTCTCCC
>JAJZCM010000087.1 GCA_021846045.1 bacterium
GTTTCAGCTGGTTTGACATCGGGAAATGCGGTGAGCATCAATCCGGCGGACTTCGATCCCAATGGGTCGCTTTCAGAGCTCGCGTTTAAGACCGGATCGCCGGCTGTAAACCCCGGTCCGCTGTTCCCTAGAGAGAAAATTGGATAATAGCTGGCGTTCATAAGCATGTCATTACACTCTTGATCCGTGAGCTTATCGCAAACAGCAGGCCCACCCAGGCTTTGCGCCCAGGAGCGGGATGGAAACGTGAAAAGAGTTAAAACCGCAAACATTAAGGAAACAATCGTCATTTTTGATTTCATGCTAACGCCTCCCGCTCTTCGCTCTTGACAAGTATGAACCCAGAACTCCTTCCTGTCAAGGACTTCTTGATTTTTTTACCGATTTTTTACTTTGAGGGTTTAGTGGGAGCAAAGGACTGACGGCTTTCCGCCGAAGAAATTGGTGTTCTTGCCGAGTCCCGGGTGACTGCATAGAGAAGAGACGGCCCCCAATGGATCATTTTGATAAATGAAATAGCGATACGCACGGCGTTTGCCCTTTTTAATGGATAGTATCGTCAAAGTGAAATCACACACCATGTCTCGTTGCGTGCATTGCGTCCTTTTTTTCACGCACGGCAGATAATCCGATGATATCTCAGAAAAATATGCCATATGAAGCAAGCGAATGATCCCAGGAATGTCTTTTCCTTGAAACAGGGGCTTGGAAAACATGGAACTATACATCCGTATTCCTTTCCTGATATGGAATTCACGACAAGAAGGCGAAGAATCATTCGGAGTTCTCACCAGACCCTCTTTTTTCCCCCGGGCCACATCCCTGAGGGCATAAAGCTCCATCACTTTGGAAACGTATCCCTGGCGCAGACTCCGAGGCAAATTCTTTTCGCCGACCGCTAAAAAATCAGGCACTAAATCAGGGTTGAGATTCTTGGTCGGGGTCTTTAGAAAATAATCGACCAGCTTAATTTGCTTGGAACTTGCTCGCGCGTAGGCGAAAACCGGAAACAGAAGAAGGCTAACCATCAAAACAAATTTTCTATTCATGGCCTGGGGTGAAAGCGTTCATGAGCCTTTTTAAGCCCCGAGCGGTCTACCGAAGTATAGATTTCCGTCGTTGACAAGCTGGCGTGCCCCAAAAGTTCCTGCACCGACCTTAAATCCGCTCCGTTTTGAAGCAGATGCGTCGCGAAAGAATGGCGAAATAAATGGGGGTGAAGATTGGAAATTCCGGCTTTTTTCCCAAGGTCTCGAATTTCTCGCCAAAATTGAACGCGGCTCAGTTTCGTTCCCCTTCGGCTGAGAAAAAATTCAGCCGCGTCGCGCGCGGGAAAGCGGGCTTCTCTTGCCTTGGCGTATCTTTTCAACCATGCGATCGCCGTTGAATGAATGGGAATAAGCCTTTCCTTCGAGCCCTTGCCGAGCGCCCGCACCCACCCATCTTGAAAGTTGATGGCGTCCGATTTTAAAGCCAGAATCTCTGAAGCGCGCATTCCAGTGGCATAGATAAGTTCAAGCATCACCCGCTTTCTCAATTGCTCAAAAGTGTTAAACTCTTCCACCCTCAACAAAGATTCTATTTCTGAAGTCGACAGGGTTTTCGGCAAGCGCCGGGGCATCTTGGGAGAGCGGAAAGAAGCCGCCGGACTTTTCTCTATTTTTTTATCGGAGACAAGAAAAACGTAGAACGATTTAATCGCCTCCATTTTCCGAAACAAGGATGCAGCGGAAAGGTTTTTTTCGGTTTTGAGCTTCCAGAAATAACTCTCAAGGGCCCTAGCCTCGATTCTCTCAAACGCGATTCCGGATTTCTTTAGATGAGACGCCCATTGCCTCAAATCCGAAAGATAGGCCTCAACCGTATTGGAGGACAAGCCGCGTTCAAGACGAATATAACGCGCATACTCCTCCAACCAAGGCAAGGACTGAGAAACCGCTTTCCCTTCCTCGGGCACGAAAAACTAGCGGCTGCCAGCGGCGGCGACGGTTTTTCCAGCAGGCGAAGAAGCCGGCTTAGCGTCCTTGCCGTCTTTAGGTGCCGAAGCCGCGCTCTCGGCGGAAGAAGATCCTGCTAAGAACTTAGCCTTAAGAGCCTTTTCGATCTTGGCCATCATCTCCTTATTGTCCTTAAGCGTCGCTTTTGCGTTCTCGCGGCCTTGGCCCAGGCGCTCGCTGCCGTACAAGAACCACGATCCTGATTTCTCGATAATCTGAGCCTCGACTGCCATGTCCAAAAGCCCGCCTTCTCTCGAAACTCCATGGCCGTGAATCATGTCGAATTCCGCCGTTCGATAGGGCGGAGCGACCTTATTTTTAACTACCTTAACCCTTGTCCGCGCGCCGATGACGACATCTCCATCTTTAATCGTCTCCGCCTTGCGGATTTCAAGACGCATACTGGCATAGAATTTCAAGGCCAAGCCCCCGGTGGTCGTCTCCGGGTTCATATAAGAAGGAACGCCGATTTTGTTGCGAATTTGGTTGATAAAGATAAGGCAAGTCCGGCTTTGGGAAACGGCGGCAGTCAGTTTTCGGAGAGCTTGGCTCATGAGTCTAGCTTGAAGGCCGACATGGCTGTCACCCATCTCGCCGTCGATTTCAGCTTTGGGAACCAAGGCCGCGACGGAATCAATAACGATGATGTCGACCGCGCTGGATCTCGTCAACTTTTCGGTGATTTCAAGGGCTTCTTCCCCTGAATCGGGCTGGGAAATGAGAAGGCTGTCGACATCGACCCCCAATTGACGGGAATAAGCCGGGTCCATCGCGTGCTCGGCGTCGATATAGGCCGCCGTACCGCCCAATTTCTGGGCTTGCGCTACGGCCTCAAGAGCCAAGGTCGTTTTTCCGGAGGATTCCGGCCCGTAAATTTCAATGATGCGCCCTCGAGGGAAGCCGCCGACGCCCAAGGCGAGATCAAGGGGTAAAATTCCGGTCGGGATGACCTCAACCTTGATTTTTGCCTCGCGTTCCCCCATGCGCATGATGGATTCCTTGCCGTAGGATTTCTCGATCTGAGACAACGCCAGTTCCAAAGCCTTGCCCTTCTCATTGACTGTTTGCATGGTTTAATCCCCCTTGTCCGACGTAATACGAACCTATTCTACATTAATTATACGGCCAAGCGCCCCAAAAAGTTCCCTGATTTGTCTTCTCTTTGAAACCCCCAGGCCAAACACGCGGCCCCAACCGTAATGCAGGAATCGGCCACATTAAAAACGGGCCAATAATGAATGTAGAGGAAATCAACAACGTAGCCGTAAGCGATGCGGTCATAAAGATTTCCCAAGGCCCCGGACGTCACTAATAAAAGCCCCGCCTG
>JAJZCM010000088.1 GCA_021846045.1 bacterium
AGCGCGGTAGCGGGTGACAGACGGCTTTCCCTCTTTTGAGACTCCGGTGCGCCCCGAGCCGAATAATTTAAGCGGGGTCTCTATCGAGCCTTCGCCCTCAATTTTTCCCTCGACCAGCGCGAGATAAGTTTTTTTAATTTTACGGGTTTCAAAAAGATGCGACAGAAGGCGTTGCGTTTCGGGGTCTTTGGCGAAAAGACAAACGCCGCTGGTTTCCTTGTCTAAACGGTGAACCGGATAGACGGCGCGGCCGAATTTCTCGGAGAGAACGTGGGTAAGAGGCTTTTCTTTGGAATTGCGGCCTAGGACGACAATTTCCCCGCATGCTTTTGATAGAACAATCAAACGATTGTCTTCAAAAATGATTTCCAATTTTATCAGCGGAAATTCTTAAATTGGAGATCAAGGCCAAAATTTCCGTTTTTTAAATGAGTGATGGCGGCCTGAAGGTCGTCTTTGGATTTTCCGGAGACCCGCAGCTGCTCGTTTTGAATGGAGGCGTTGACTTTAAGTTTCGCGGCCTTAAGGGACGCGATCATTTCCTTGGCCTTGTCAGTGGGAATGCCGTTTTGAATGGCGACTTCCATTCTTGCCGTTTGCCCCAAGGCCGCTTCAATTGTTCCCTTTTTAAAGTTTTTGAGCGGCAGGCCCCTTTTGGCCATGCGTAGGTAAAGAACGTCCAGCGCCGCCTCGACGCGACTCTCGTCTTTGGCGCGAAGAATCAGTTTTTTTTCTTTTGAGTCGAGTTCGATGGAGGCTTCTGCGCTCTTGAAGTCAAAACGGTTGGCGATTTCCTTCATCGCGACCTGAATTGATTCCGAAATTAGGTTCATATCCGCTTCACTGACGGCATCGAAAGAATAATCTTGGGCCATAGCGCTATTCTACTGATTAATGTGCGGACTTTTAAAATCGCGCGTCTGAAAGCGGGAGGCTATAAAGTTTATTAATGGATTTTTAACGGCGCCTCGTGTTAAAGTTTATTCATGTCATTTGGCCGGCGTTTTAAATTTTTTTGCGCGTCCGCTCTGTTGGGCCTTGGGTTTTTCAAGGTCAAACCTTCGTGGGCGGACGTAAATACAGACTTCTCTTCGGTTTCATCTTCAACGGCCCAAGCCGATGTCTTAACCCGGCGGGCCAAGCCCACGCCCTATGATTCGGTGTTCCCACAGACCGAATACTTGGGGCCGACAGTCGGCGTTTCCAGCTCGGCTCCAATATCTCCGCTCAATGATTTTCTTTGGAAGCATTCCCATTGGCTTAAAGACCATCAAATCACGATTTCCGGCTGGGTTGACACAGGATATAACGCCAGCAGTTCCAATCATTCCAATGAGCCGATGACTTATGACATCGTGCCCAATTCAGTTCAACTTGATCAGGCTGTTCTTCAGGCGCAACGGCTTCCAGATACGGTCCAAACCGACCATGTGGATTGGGGTTTCCAATTTGACGGCCTCTACGGCATGGATTACCGCTATACCACGGCTCAGGGATATTTCAGTCAGCAGCTCCTTCAGCAAAACAATCTTTATGGTTTTGACCCGGTGGTGGCCAACGTTCAGGTTTATGTTCCCAAAATTGCCGAAGGAACGCTGTTCACCATCGGGCGTTATATTTCGCCGGCCGATATCGAGGCGCAATTCGCCCCGCAAAATTTTCTCTACACGCATTCCCTGATGTTTAGCTACGACGCCTACACCCAAACCGGGGTCAACGCCGCGATTAAATTGGATGATACCTGGACCTTGCTGTTGGGGCTCGATGCCGGAAATGACATCGCTCCGTGGGCTCCGGCGGCTCAACCAACCGGTCTTGCGATGCTTAGGTGGGTGTCGGACGACAACAATGATTCCGTCTGGGGCGGCGCGGACGCGTTTAACAACGGTCAATTCACCGCCAATCATGACAATTTGCAGGAGTTTAACATGACCTGGAGTCATCGCTTTAACCCCGGTTTTTTTACCGAGACCGAGGCGTATTACATGGATCAGTGGAACGCGGTTTTGGGCGGCACCTGTAATTTCGGCCCCCTAACGGCGTTCGGGGGCGGCGGCTGCGGCTCGCCGCTTCCCGGCATGTCTCGGGAGTGGGGAGCGGTCAATTATACCGAGCATAAGTTGACCGATAAAGACTTTTTGTCCATCCGCAACGACTGGTTGGATGACGTCAACGGAGAAAGAACGGGCTTTGCCGCCCAATACGAAAGCTGGACGGTGGGGGTCACCCATGAGTTTACCGCCTTGACTGAAATTCGTCCGGAAATCCGCTACGATCGCGCTTGGTCCGGGGGGCTTCCCTACAATGATGGAACCAAAAAAGATCAGGTAACCTTTAACGTAGATATCATTCAGTCGTTTTAATCTGAAGTTCCCCGACGATTCCAAGCATATCTGCTGATAATTTCAATAGATTTTGAAAAAACGGACTGCGCCGTTCTGCCTACACCTGGATGTCCTCCAGAAGGGCGAAGGCTTTCTGTTGCTTCGCATTCGGCGTGGTGTGAAGCGCTCCCAGTTCTTCGGACCACGGTTGACCTGATTTGAGCTGGTCTTTGCCGTTGTCGTTCGAAGATAAGAAGAAAGTCATTGTAGGCCGTTCCTCTTTCTTTTTTGCTTCTTCTTTCTGTGAATTGCTGTGGATAACTGTGGACAATTTCTCAACGGCGTTCCCAGCCATGCCTCAACTCTCACGACCTTCTTCAGCCGGCGTTTGATAGTCCAGCGATTGATGCAACCGCCCGACGAAGATATTGTCGAGAAACCGGCCCCGACCGTCCATGCTGATTCGGACCCCGGCATTCTCCAGCCGCCCGAGGTAGTCCTCGCTCGTAAACTGAGACCCTTGGTCAGTGTTGGATGTTCGTCTTCAAATAAACTATGACCCTCATCTCTATTCCAAAAATTCTGCGCGAGCGGCTGACGGACGAGGGTTCGGACGCCTTGGTCCAGATTCTTGACAAAGTGGAAGAGCGATCCAAAAAGCGACTCTTGAAATCGCGGAAGAACGTTTTGAAACAAGGCTTGCCCAGCTGGAGGCCAGGCTCATCAAGTGGATGTTCATCTTCTGGGTTGGGCAGATCGGCGCGCTCTTGGCCATCCTCAAGCTCGTCATCGTCAAATAGGCTTGCTCCTTTTTCCTGTTTGGGAAATAGGTCCACCCTCCCACGTTTCAATTCGTGCATACGCCTCCTCCAGATGGAATGGCCGTGACGGTGACCTGAATTTCCTGAGGCTTGCTGTTGGCCGAGGTCGTTCCGCCATAAATAGAGGCCGTCGGCGAGAAAAGCTTGAACCAAAG
>JAJZCM010000003.1 GCA_021846045.1 bacterium
CACCTCATACCAAAAGGCTCCACGCGCTGAACCGCCATGCGGCGAATTTCCTCGGACGTCTCGTGGCTGAGGGTGCGGCCGTCGAGTTTCACGCCTAAACATTAGCATGTTTCCCAACCATATGTATTCCAAACTATGGACTGGTTAGTATTTGGATTACGCTATGCGGCCTCTAATCAGATCGTAACGGATTTTTTTCAACGAGTTGATCAGTCTAGGATACGGGTGAAATCCTAAGGGCTGAGAAAAACGAGGCATACGGCGGTTCAGACAGGCTTGATCCTATACGAAGGGAACTCGACGATAAAATTTCAAAAAAACTTTTAACCGAGCATTTTTGGCCTCTCGTTATTTTAGCTGCCGCTGCGATTGGAGGAACCTATGTTTGGCTCGTGCGCATGAATACAAGAATAACCACTTTGGAAACTGAGTTTTTAATGACACATCCAAAAAATAAGTGATCTCAAAAACAAATTCAGCCGATTTTTTTAATCTTCTTAACCGCGCATGCCAACCTGTGAAAAAAGCGTCACCGGTAAATAAATCGCCGTCAGTTGGGCAATTGGACGGGCGAGCCGGGGTCGTCTGAAGAACTGACGCAGGTCTGCCGGGAATTGGACCATTCCTTTTGGACGACGTAGCCGGCGACTGTTCCCTGCTTGTCCGCGCAAATATCTCCGATTTCTCCGGCGGAAGCGTTGTACCAGCCTAGGGGATAGGCGGGCTCAGAACCTTCGACAAGCCCCACGGCGGGATCGGTGACGGCTTCGGTGAGTTCATGAGAACTGACCGAGGTCTCGTTGTTAAAAAGGGACGGGCTGTCCCCACAGCTGCCATTGCAGCTCCCGCTCTGATCAGGAATCACGCCGTAGTTGATCTCTTCCCCATTTTTGAGAAAGCTGTTGTGATAGGCGCAGAAGACATCACAAGATTTTTGCCCGGCCAAATCAATCCGCATTTTCGGCGGGAAATAAATCATGTAAAGCGTATTTTTGTCCGAGGGGGGAACGGAACCATCTTTGATCATTCTTGTTAATTGGCTCTGAATATCGGAATCCTCGATGAGGGCTTTAAAGGGAGCTTTTTGAGCAAGATGCAGGGTTTCCAAAGATCCGTATCCGATGGATTCAGACGGCGTGTTGTATTCTTTTAACCAATCAAAAAAAGGGCTTTGGGTGAGGTTGGCAAAAAAACCCGGAATTTGATTTTGAAAGGCGACGTCTTTATTCCAGTAAACAACGACGACCTTGACATGATTGAGAAGGGGGCCGCCGTAGTAGGACAAAAGAATCTTAGAAGGGGCGCCGGTTTTGCCCGGAGCCAAGGAGAAGGCATGAAAATTGATCGGCATGATATGCGCGCCGAAATCGGTCTTTGGGGAGGGGAGAACCGCAGGAGCGGAAGGTTTAAAGCGGAGCCCCTCGTTTGTTAATGGAATAGCTTTCTGATACCAAAGGGAGTTATTCGATGCCGTCGTTTGCGCGAAGACAGGGGTGAGGACAAAGCCGACGGTCCAAAGCGAGCCAAGCGCTGCGAGAAGACCTTTCTTCATGGTAATACCTCTCAGTTTCCGATCTTGTCTTGATTCTAACAAGAGTTTCGATAAAAGTCTATAAAATAATTTTTCTTCCTTTAACTTTTATACAATGGGAAGTATGACCGAGCCTAAGCGAGGCCGCTTTCTTAAACGAAATCTGGAAGTGGCACTTCCTCGCCAATGCTCGGTCGGAAATGGTTGGCTCCTGCCATCGCCCGCCGTTTGCGGGCAGCGTGCACGACCGCCTTTAGGAGATATGTTGTGGTCGGGTCAGATTCCGTGCAAAAGGAAACCATGAAAAAAATAATATTCGCCGCCGCTCTGACGCTGTTTTTAACGCCTTCCGTTCTTCGGGCCGCTTCAAGCCCCTCTCCCAAGCTTCTTTTGGAGCTGAATTTAAATGCGTTTGTGTCTCCTAAGAAGGCAGCCTTTATTTCCCGTCCCGTGGGAAACGATCTGATCAAGGTTGCAATTCAAATCGGATTGGACAGCTCCCTGTGGACGGAATTTCGTCAAAATGGGGTGACGCATATTTATTCACGCGAGGATTTGGCCAAAGGGGTCGCCGCCGTTTTCCCTTCCCATCGCTATTTGATTTCCCTTAAGGGAGACGCGGTTTGGGTCAAGGATTTAGATAAGCCCGAGGGTGTCCAGGCCAAGATCGCCGCCGATGATCTTTTAAGGCCGCTTTACGACTCGGTCGACAAAATCACGATTGATTCTATTGTTTTCGCTCCCGTTTATCAGCGCGGCCCTTGGAACTCGGCTCGCAAATTCTTGATAGCTCGGCATCCGCTTGAACCTCTTTTAAATTGAAAAGAACCTTATCGAAATCTTTATTAGTCGTTATCATTTCGGCGTCGGCTTGTAGCCTGCGTCCTATTGCCGTGCGTTCAACCGCCGATGTGATCGAGGGCGGGGTAGGGGCGCTCTATGATGAAGCCGATCCGGTTTTAGCCAAAGACGCGTTTCCGGCCCAGTTGAAACTCCTGGAAGAACTTCTCTATAACAGTCCGCGCAACTCTTCCTTGCTTGTTTTGGCCGCCCAAGGCTTTGCCGGATACAGTTTTCTTTTTGTTGAAGATTCAAATCCTGCGCGCGCCGCGGCCTTTTACCAAAGAGGGCGAAATTACGCTCTAAGGGCGCTGGCCAGTCAAAAGAAATTTAAAAACATCAAAACAGAAAGCCTGGACGCCCTTTCAAAAGAGCTTAAAACGACTTCTCGAAAAGACGCAGCGCCTCTTTTTTGGGCCGCTTTCAATTGGGCTGGGGAGATTAATCTCAAAAAAGATTCTCCGGAAAATTTGGCCGCCTTGCCGAAGGTGGCGGCGATGATGAGGCGAGTCAAGGAGCTTGATAGCGATTATTACTTCGCCGGGCCGGAGCTTTTCTTCGGAACTTATTATTCCCGGCCTCCCATGCTGGGGGGAAACCCCAAAAAGGCGAAGGCGTATTTTGACAAGGCCCAAGCGATCAATCAGGGAAAATATCTGATGGGATACGTTTTAGAGGCGGAATATTACGCTGTCACGGTTCAGGATAAATCCCTTTTTGAGTCCCTGCTTAAGAAAGTAGCGAATCTCCCCGCCGGACAACTGCCGAACGCGCGTTTATCCGATGCAGTCGCCAAGGAAAAGGCGGCTCATCTTTTGGAGAAAGAAAATGATCTCTTCTAAACTTAAAAAAACCGTGACCGAGCCTAAGCGAGGAAATGGTTGGCTCCAGAGTTTGTTTCAAAAGGAAACCATTTTGTTTTTATCCCTGATCGGCCTTTGGCCGAGTTCGCTTTGGTCATCTCCGGTGGTGATTAAATTCGCGACCTTAGCCCCGGAGGGTTCGGCCTGGATGAACACGATGAAGGACTTAAATCAAGAGCTTAAAAAGGAAACCCAAGGGCAGGTTTCTTTCAAGATTTATGCCGGCGGCGTCGCGGGAGATGAAAAAGACGTTTTGAGAAAGATTCGAATCGGAGAGATAGCGTCCGGCGGGTTTACCGGACTTGGACTTGGGGAAATCGCGCCAAAAGTCCGCATTCTCGACTCCCCGTGGCTTTTTAGGAATACTTCTGAGGTTGATTTTGTCAGAAAGAAATTTCATGCGAAATTTAAAGAAGCCCTTCTCAAAGGCGGTTTTGTGTTGTTGGGCTGGAGCGATTTGGGTTTTGTCCATTTTTTTAGTCGACATCCGTCTTTTGATTTAGCGTCGCTTAAAAAAGACAAGATTTGGATTTGGGAGGGAGACCCCATCGCCGAAGCGGCTTTTAAGGTTTTGGGAATCAACCCCATTCCCTTATCCGAACTGGATGTGATGAGCTCTCTTCAAACCGGAATGATCGACACGGTTTACGGGCCTCCCTTAGCGGTGACCGCCCTTCAGTGGTTTACCAAGACTAAATATATCGACCCGGTGTCTTTAGCCTATGCCTCGGGCGCCGTTTTAATTTCCAAAAAAGCTTTCGACCGGCTGAGCCCCTCCCAGCAACAAATTCTTAAAAAAGTCAGCTTAAAATATTTGACGCAGCTTAACGCAATTGCGCGCAAAGATAATGACGAGGCTTTATCCGCTCTCCAAAAACAAGGTTTAACGATGAGTCCGAATCCCGATTCGCAAACAATCAATCTTTATAAGATTTTAGGGAAACAGGCGCGAGAAGCCTTGATTGGCAAGCTCTATTCGAAAAAATTCCTAGATCAGGTGCAAAACTCCCTCAAAACATTCCGCAATCATCATGGGCGTTATTCTCGGGTTCATTGAGCGGGCTCTCGCCTTTATTGAGACCGCTCTATTAGTGGCCTTGCTGTTAGCGATGATTTTTTTGGCGTTCTTTCAGGTTATTTTGAGAGACTTTTTCCATTCCGGAATTTTATGGGCTGATCCCTTATTGCGGCACATGGTGGTTTGGCTTGGGTTTTTGGGCGCGGCTTTCGCCGCCTCCCAAGGGAAGCATTTCGCTTGGGAAATGCCGAGGCCGAAAAATCAGGCGTTGGGACGAGCGTTTGGGGCCGTTTCAAATCTCTCCGGAGCGGCCGCCTCTTTTCTCTTGGCTTTCGCGTCCCGCGAATACGTCTTGGAGGAAACGACTTACGGTCATGCCCTCTTTAGAATCGGACATTTTTCTTTCCCGTCTTGGGCTTCGGCCGACATCATTTGGTTCGGTTTTTTGCTTGGGGGCTTGCATTTTTTTCTGCGATTTTTAAATCCGCTTAAAGAAGAGAACCGATGAGCTTGTTTTTTCTGGGACTTGCCGGCTTGGCGGCTTTGGGAGCGCCGATTTTTGCCTTGTTGGGCGGGCTTTCCCTTTTTCTTTTTCATGGGGCGCGGATTGAACCGGCGGCCTTGATTATCGAGCTTGCGCGCTTGGCGGACATGCCGTCTTTGATTGCGGTTCCTCTTTTTACCTTCGCCGGGTATTTGCTCGCGGAATCAAACGCTCCTCAAAGGATTTTGGCTTTGGCGGAAGCGTCTCTGTCTTGGCTTCCCGGCGGAATCGCGGTGGCCTCCTTGGGCGCGTGCGCTCTCTTTACCGCTTTTACCGGAGCCTCCGGAGTGACGATCATCGCTTTAGGCGGAATCATTTACGCCGTTTTAACCCGTCAGGGGTACTCGGAAAAATTTTCCTTGGGTTTGATTACGACGACGGGAAGTTTGGGGCTTTTGTTTCCGCCGAGCCTTCCAATTATTTTATACGCCCTGGTCGCAAAAATATCGATTAATCAGCTCTTTGCCGCGACCTTGATTCCCGGTCTCATTCTTTTGGTTTTGTTGTCAATTTATGCGATGAGGGCGGGGGCAAGGCCCGAGGCCGAGCGTGCTCGTCGCGCCGCCCCTACCCCGTTTAAGTGGGATTCTTTTAAGAAAGCCCTGCGCGAGGCCATCTGGGAAGTGCCTCTTCCTCTTCTCATCATCGGCGGAATCTACGGGGGAATTTTTACCGCGTCCGAGGCGGCGGCGGTGATGGCTTTCTATGTTATGGTGGTTGAAATTTTGATTTACCGAGACGTCAAAGCCTCCGCCGTGCCGGAAGTGATGATAAAAAGCATGACCCTAGTGGGAGCTATTTTAATTGTTTTGGGAACGGCTCTGGGACTGACGAATTATTTGATCGACGCCGAAATTCCCAACCGCCTTTTTTCCTGGCTTCAAACCCATATTTCCGGACCCAATGAATTTTTGATTTTGCTCAACGTTTTTCTGTTGGTCGTGAACATGGTCGAGATTTTTTCCGCGATTATCATCGTCGTTCCAATTATTGTTCCCATCGCCCTCAAATACGGAATTAACCCCATTCATTTGGGAAGCCTATTTTTACTTAATCTCGAAATCGGCTACATGACCCCCCCGATGGGTCTCAACCTCTTTTTGTCGAGCCGCCGTTTTGAAAAGCCCTTGCCGGAGATTTACCGGGCGGCGTTTCCATTTTGGCTGATATTGATATCTTTTCTTGTTTTGGTAACTTACATTCCGGGGATTAGCCTTTGGCTCCCGAAAATTTTAAAAATACAATAGTGGAGAAAACCATGGAAAATTTAGACCGTGAAGCCAGCAGCGATCAGAAAGCCCGGATGATTCGTCAAATTAGAAGTTCAAAAGCCTATTCCCTGGCGTATGAGGATGTGCGTTTTTTAAGCAAGAGAGAGCTTCGCTCGGTGCGCCTGCAGCTGGAGCTTCTCAAGCCTGAGATGATTCTAAGGGAACATCGCATTCGTTCAACCATCGTCGTGTTCGGGTCGGCGCGCATTTTGTCTCCAGAGGCGGCTCGAATAAATTTAAAGGAAGCGCAAAACGCGCTCAAGTCTTCCCCGCGAAAGCCGGAATTGATCAAGAAACTTAATTTCGCTAAAATGCGCCTGGCGCAATCGCGTTACTACGAGGAGACCCAGAAATTTGCGGCTTTGATATCGAAGGCCCAGCAGAAAGACAAGGGGCTTGAGTTTGTCATCGTGACCGGCGGCGGACCCGGCATCATGGAAGCGGCCAATAGAGGGGCCTGGGAAACCGGATCAAAAAGCATCGGCCTCAATATCACTCTCCCGCACGAGCAAGATCCCAACCCCTATTTAACGCCGGAATTGAGCTTTCAGTTCCACTATTTCTCCTTAAGGAAAATGCATTTCATGATGCGCGCAAAGGCGATGGTCGCTTTCCCGGGCGGATACGGCACTTTCGATGAACTCTTCGAAGCGCTAACCTTGGTCCAAACGGGCAAAAAATCCCTTCTACCGATCGTTCTCTTCGGGCGTGAGTTTTGGGAGCGCGTCATTGATTGGGACTTTCTGGCCGAACAAGGGCTGATTTCATGGGCGGAGCGGCGTTTGTTTTATATCGCCGAAACGGCGGAAGAGGGCTGGGCCTACATTCAAAGTTTCTGGAATAAAAGCGGCCGGGGGGCTTGGTCTCCGGAAGACAAGAAGAGAAAAAAATGATGAGAAGTTTAGGCTGTCGCGGAGCCTTACTCCTTTTCTTCTTGTTGTGGCCGCAGGCTCGTCTTTATGCCGGAGAAAATTTTTTAATTTCAACTTCCTCAACGGAGCTCAAGACGGCGCTGTCCCACCTCTACGGCATGGATTTTGATCAAGCCAACCGGGATTTTGCCCAGATCATCCAGGATAACCCCAATGACCCGTTTGCCTATTTATCGGATGCCGGAGCTTTGTGGTGGGAAACTTCTTCGCAAACCGGGATTATCCCGGCTCCCGATTGGCTGAGAAAACGCTTTGAAAATGATCTGCGTCTTTCAATCCAAGGCGCGCGCCTTCTGCTTAAGAGCCCTAGTCGTGAAAAGAAGGCGAAAGGCTACTTCATTCGCGGCCTTGCCGAAGGCGAATGGGGGGAGTGGGATTTCATCCACCATCATTGGTTTAAGGCTTTCCTTAACGGGCGCAAAGGGCTTTCAGATGTCAAAAAGTGCATCCGCCTTGACTCAACTTATTATGACGCCTATTTAGGGCTCGGAAGTTATGACTATCAGGTTTCGCGTTTCGGGTTTCTTCTTAAGACCGGCGCGTTCTTGGGAGGCCTTCATGCCAACGAACGTCGCGGAATCGAGCACCTCATCATCGCGGAAGACCGCGGGCCTTACAGCAAGGATCAGGCCGCGATTTTTCTCGCGACCCTTTATTTTGCGGACAAAAAAGATTATAAAACCTCCTTGTTAATCATTGAAAAACTGCGCGCCGGGTATCCGGAAAGCCTTTATTTTAAAGTCCTGGAAATTGCCCTTCGGGCCAAGCTCAACGAGTGGAACCGGTCTTTATCGCTAGGAAAAAACGTTTTTGATGCGATTGTGGCGGATCCCGAGGGTTATAAGAAGAAGCTTTTGGATGTCGCTTGCGGCTTTAGCCCGCAAGACTGTCTAAATCCCAAGGAAAGTTACGAGATCGTCAATTGGTTTAGCCGGGCGATTGATTTTTTCGAGCAGCCCGAACGAATGAAGGGTGGAGACCAAGGCCTGTTGTCTTTGCTCCATCTTTACCGCGGTTTTGGGGAAGACATTGAAGGCTTGGCCGGGGCCGCGAAAAACGATTATCAATGGGTTTTAGCCCATCCTGACTTTTTGGAGAATCACGATCAGGCCGCCCAGTGTCTTAAATCCCCTTGCGATAGGCGCGCGGTTTTAAATCTTCTTCAGTTTAAATCTGCCGATGGTAGCGAGTCCGCTCAGCCAAACGCAACCTCAGTCCCGCCGGCGCGAATTAAATCTCTTTAATTTGTGCGTTCGTCGCGGTTTTTGGAATGATCAAAATCGGCCAGCGGGTGGCGTGGAGAATGCGTTCGGTCGTCGAGCTAAAAACGGCGCCCAAGGTGGTTTTCTTGACATCGGAACCCATGACGATTAAATCCGGGCTTTCCGCTTCCGCGAATTTTAAAATCTCCTCCGCAGGGTTTCCTTCAAGCGAAATTTCGTCAATTTCGCATTGAACCGGCAGTTCCTTGGCGCTCCAGGGATAATGCATTTTTTCGCGCTCCGCTTCCCACGCGCGCAAAATGACGAGTTTCGCTTTCGCGGATTTTGCCCAGTGCGCGGCGTGGTTTAAAGCGTTTTGGCCGATTTCTCCAAACCCCACCGGGGAAAGGATTTTCTTGACGGCGGCGAGCTTTGAATGAGGGGGAACGATGAGGACGGGAAGGCTTGATCTTCTAATTACGTTTTCCGCGACCGAGCCCAGCCAAACTCTCCCGGCCCACTTTCGCCCGTGCGACCCAAGCATGATCAAATCCGCCCGGTTTTCCCGCGCTCCGAGTAGCACCGCTTCCACTGGGGGTTCTTCCCTTAGGTCGATTTTCGCGATGTCGACCAAAAAGTCCTTGGCCCATTTCGTGATGTGTTGGCGGGCCGTTTTATGGGCCTCTTTCAACTCCTTGGCGAAAAAAGAAATCTGTCCTTCCGTAAAATAAGGGGGCACGTCGAAATGCTGGGCGTAAAGAAGAACCATCTCGGGCTTAAGAATGGGTTTGAGTATTTCCGCGTATTTCATCAACGCGCCGGACGCCGGGCCCAAATCGCTGGCGATGAGTATTTTGTGCGGGAGTTCTCCGCTCAAGGCTTTTGTCATTTATTTTCTCCTTAAATCCCTCGCCTTTTAGATGTCGCTTTAGCCCAAAAGGATTCAAAACCGAGGATGCAATTAAGTAATATATGGAAAGAAGAAGTCGTCCAGGAGGCTTGACATGAACGAGACGTCCAGCGCAAAAGGAGCTGTTTTAACACCGATGAATTCCTCTAAAATTTCCAATAAAAACGAGCCGTCTATCCGTCTTTCCAAATACGTCAATCCCCAAAAATACGATATCAAAATTCAGGTCGATCCCGACGCGGGCCATTTTTCCGGAGAAGAAAAAATCGCGCTTGAGATTAAAGCCGAGACGAGCAAAATCGTCTTGCATGGGCGCGACCTTAAAATTGATGAAGCTCGGATAAACGAACAAGAGCTTTCGGTTTCTGTTAATCCCGAGGCCCAGACGGTTTCCCTGTCGGCATCTTCTCCGCTTAAGAGCGGAATTTTATCGCTTGCCTTTTCCGGCTCTCTCAACCGTCAGATGCGCGGCCTCTATTTGTCCACCGCCAAGCATAGGGAAAAAGATGGGAGCGAGAAAATTGAAAATTACGCTTTCACTCAATTTGAGGCTATTGACGCTCGGCGAATGTTTCCCTGCTTTGATGAGCCCTCTTTTAAGGCCGTGTTTAAATTGACCGTTTCCTATCCGGAAAAATTCAACGCCCTGTCGAATATGCCGGAGAAAAACTCTTCCGTTAAAAATGGATGGAAGACGACGGCGTTTTTAGAGACTCCGAAAATGTCGACCTATCTTTTGGCTTTGGCCGTGGCAAGACTAGTTCCGAGTAAAACAGTCAAGGTCGGCAAGACGAAAATTACGGTTTGGACCCGTCCGGAAGACGCTGGGCAGACCGCCTTTGCGCTCGACGCCGCTCAGAAAACCTTGAGCTACTTAAACGGCTACTTTAAAATTCCCTATTCCCTTCCGAAGATGGACTTGGTCGCCGTTCCCGATTTTTCCGCTGGGGCCATGGAAAATTGGGGGGCGATCTTCTTTAGAGATTCCGCCGTCCTCATCGATCCCAAGATGTCTTCCATCAAGGCCAAGCAGCGCGTGGACGAGGTCGTCTCTCATGAGATTGTTCATCAGTGGTTCGGCGATTTGGTCACGATGGATTGGTGGGACGATCTCTGGCTTAACGAGTCCTTCGCGACCTGGCTTGCATACAAAGTTGTCGATTATAAGCGTCCGAAATGGCTGACGTGGCAGAATTTCGAGCGTGAGCGTCGGGCGGCTTTATCCTTGGACGCCTTGAAAAATACGCGCACCGTTAGTTCTCCGGTTCATGACCCGGCTCAAATAGAGGCGATGTTCGACGTTTTGACCTATGAAAAGGGCGGTTCGATTTTGAGGATGATTGAAAACTTCTTGACCGAAGCCAAGTTCCGCAACGGCGTGCGTTCCTACATGAAAAAACATCAATACGCCAACACGAAGGCGGCGGATCTCTGGAATCAGTTGAAGGCGGCCTCTCAAAAACCGGTCGATCATATAGCGAAGGACTGGCTGACCCAGGAGGGTTATCCCGGCGTTTTTGTTGAGGCGGCAGAGGAGGGGGCAAGAACGCTCAAACTCAGCCAATATCGCTTCATGATTGACGGCACGAAGAAAAACTCCGGACAACTTTGGACGATTCCGGTCGTCATCCGCTACAAAGACGCGCTCGGCCTTAAAACTGCGCGCTTCATCATCCAGGACCGGGAAATGAACGTAACGCTTCCCGGCAAGGGAAAGGTTTCCTGGCTTTATCCCAACGCTGATGCGACAGGCTATTATCGCGGTTGTTTATCCAATGATTTGCGCCATCATCTTCTTAAAAATGGCCGTAAAAATCTCACCACCATCGAGCGCTCGGCTTTCCTAGCGGACATGTGGGCTCAGATGAAAGCCGGCGAAGTTGAGATCGCGGAATTTTTGAACGCGCTGACTTTATTTAAAGACGATTCTTCCCGCATGGTTCTCGAGGACATGTCGGCCTACCTTAAGACCTTATACTATACCATCCTAAAAGACGAGGACCGACCCTTGTTCGCGAAATTCGCCGGAGAATTGCTGGGCCGGCATTGGAAAAAACTTGCTCGCGTTAAAAAGGGGGAGACCGATGAGGTTCGCCTTTCCCGCTCGGCGGTGTTGTCCGCGTTGGGGACCGTTTCTCCGTCTTCCGATATCTTGACCCGGGTCAAAAAAGACTTGGCAGTCTATCTTAAGAATCCGGCGAATATCGACCCCACAATTGTATTTACGATTCTCTCTCTCAGCGCTTTTAACGGGACAGCGGAGGATTTTTCCGTTTACCAAGAGCGCTTTCAAAACGCCAAGACTCCCGAGGTTCGCGACAATTTCCTAGCCGCGATGACGGATTTTAAATCGCCGGCTTTGACGCAGAAACTCTTGTCCTTGATTGAGGCAAAAGATTCTGATGGTCAAGACGTCATTCGCGGCCAAGACGCTTGGCGACCCCTAGCCCGCCTTTTGGGAAACCCCTGGTCCCAGCATGCCGCTTGGAAATTCGTCCAGGAACATTGGGATTCTTTAAGAAAAAAAGTGGGGGCTAAGGGCGGCGAGCGCATCATTCAAGGGTTGGCTGGAATGGATGAACCGGGGTATTTGAAGGAGATTAATTCGTTTTTCAGCATCGCTCAAAATCATATTCCTTCGGCAAAAAGAAGTTTCGCTCAGACCGTTGAGTATATTGAAGCCGGTATCAAATTTAAGTCCGCTCAGACCCGAGCTTTTTCGGAGTGGCTAAAAAAGCAGGCTTGAATAAACTCCGCTGCGGCTTTTCTCATTTGCTTGTTTGTATCCCGATTCTCTTTCTTGCGAGAATTGCGTGGGGTGACGGTTTTTCGTCTTCGGACGATTTATCCAACCAGGATTCCGCTTCGACTAACATTGATGTTGTCCCGGATATGAGTTGGCAGGTTTTTGATCATCCGGGAGAGATTTCCTATCACTTTAATCCCACGTCTTTGACCCGCTACCAAGGAACCTTGATTTCCAATAAGCTGGGCGGGTTCAAGTTGGGCTTTGACGCCAGCCTCAGCAATAATGGGATCGGCTCATCAATCGGGTCATATCAGGATTTGATTGGATACTTAGGATATAAAAATTGGATGATGAGAGTTGAGCAAAGCCGTCTTTACGGGACTTCATCTTGGAGCGGCGCTTTGGCGTCAGGGCAGCCTGGCCAAACCAATTTTGACAATCAGTATGCCAGCATCGATGCCGTCTATGAGTTTGGAGTCGGCTATATCAGCCTTGGATATTCGTCTCTTTCCTTGCCTGTCGCCCTAGAGGCGACTCGCGCCCAGTGCGGATATTACACATGCAGTATGAATGGGACGCCTGTCTATGATCCCAATTATCCGCTGAAGACTTTTGAGTTTGATTTGGGTTGGGATACCTTAGGGGGGAAATTTTTGGATCAGGCTTTAAGTTCAGATTCATCGTGGGGCTTTTTTTCGCGAGGCGTTGCCGGTATCGGAATTGGCCAAGCCCGGCTTGATTCGCAGACAATTTCTTATTCAGAGCAACTCAACGGCGGATATCCTCTCCATTCCAGCGTATTCACCAATATGATTGATCGCGCCGATGTTTCCGTTGGGGTTAAATGGGAACATCAATTTTGGAATATTCCGACCGCTTTGGGGCTCGGCTACGAAGCTGGAACTTTTATCGTGATGCCGATTTCCAACGGCGGAACCCCGAATTATTTCACTGGCTTCGGCCTCAATATTCATCCCTTTTTCCTTTTTTATCAAGGACCAGTCATTCGCCTCTATGCTCGGTGGTAAGGGTCCGCAACGGAATAATATGACCATTTGGCCGATTGGGTTTTAATATCTCCGGCGGGGAATTTGATATTTAATTGAAAAAAGTGATTTAATGTTGTGTGTTTTTCGATTTATTAACTAAAAGAAGGAGTGGCCTATGTTTTCACCCGCGTCTATGAAGCCGGAATTACTGATTATCTTTTCCGTTTCCCTTTTCGCCTTGCTGGTTGCCTTGGGGCTTATTCGCTGGGTCTTGGCCAAAGATACCGGAACGCCGGAAATGCGAAAAATTTCTGACGCCATTAAAGGCGGGGCAGAGGCTTTCTTAAGACGGCAAAATAAGACAATCGCGGGGCTGGCCCTTGTCTTGGCGGTCGTGATTTTCGTTCTTTACGCGTTCGTTCGGCCGCATAATTCACAAGATCCCGCCCTACCGATGACTCTGGCGTTTTTGACTACGATCTCCTTTATCATTGGAGCCCTTTGTTCAGTGATTGCCGGGTACGTCGGGATGTGGGTCTCGATTCGGACCAATATTCGCACCGCTTCCGCCGCGCGGAATTCCTTGGGAAGCGCCCTTCAAACTGCGATGCGGGGAGGAGCGGTGAGCGGGCTTTTTGTGACCGCAATGTCTCTTCTGGGCGTCGGAGGGCTTTTCGCGGCGCTGAAATGGATGGGCTATGATTACTCCCAGATTCCCTTTATCATTGTCGGATACGGCTTTGGAGCTTCCTTTGTCGCCCTTTTCGCGCAATTGGGCGGCGGAATTTACACAAAAGCGGCCGACGTTGGCGCGGATTTAGTCGGGAAAGTGGAAGCCGGAATTCCTGAGGACGATCCCCGCAACCCTGGAGTCATCGCCGATTTAGTGGGGGACAACGTCGGGGATTGCGCGGGAAGAGGCGCGGATCTCTTTGAATCCACCGCCGCAGAAAATATCGGCGCGATGATTTTGGGCGTCGGCTTGATTCCATTTTTTGGATTTAAAGGCGTTCTTTTTCCTCTGATCGCCGGGAGCCTCGGCATTCTAGCTTCCATCGTTGGAATTATGATCGTCAAAACTAACGGCGACGAAGATCCAATGAGCGCTTTAAACCGCGGATATTGGGTTTCTTCGCTTCTTGCCGCTTGTGGGTTTGTGTGGGCGGCGCATTGGCTTTTGGCTTCTCCTCAAGCGCCGGAGGCTTGGAAGTATTATTCCGCGTGCGGATTGATTGGAATCTTGACGGCCCAGGCCTTTGTCTATATCACGCAGTATTACACTGAATCCCGATACCGGCCGGTGCAAGACATCGCGAAAGCCTCCGAAACCGGTCCCGCGACCAACGTCATCGCCGGAGTGGCGGTGGGCTTGGAATCAACGGCGATGCCGATTTTGGTTATCGGCGCGGCTATTCTTGCTTCCTATAAATTAGGAACGATGGCTCTTGCCGGAAAAGGCGGCCTTTTTGGAACCGCAGTCGCGACGATGGGAATGCTTTCAACGGCGGCCTATATTTTGGCGATGGACACCTTCGGTCCCATCACCGACAATGCCGGCGGAATCATTGAAATGAGCCAACAACCGGAAGAGACGCGCAAAAAAACCGACCTCTTGGATGCGACTGGAAACACGACCAAGGCCTTGACCAAAGGATACGCCATTGGATCCGCCGCCTTGGCGGCGTTTTTACTTTTCTCGGCTTATTTGGATGAGGTTTTCCACTACACCTCTCACAGAATTGCAGTCGACATTTCAAAGCCGGAAGTTTTTGTCGGCGCGATTTTCGGCGCGATGCTGGTGTTTCTCTTTTCGGCGCTGGCTATTCGCGCGGTGGGAAAGGCGGCCTATGCCGTCATCAGCGAGGTTCGGCGTCAATTTAAGGAAAAGCCGGGCATCATGCAGGGGACCGAGCAGCCGGATTATGGTCAATGCGTTGATATTGTGACCATTGGGGCGTTAAAGGCGATGGTGTTGCCGGGAATCCTCGCGGTTACGGGGCCGGTCTTGGTGGGAGTCGCCTTCCGGGTGTTTATCACGCCAGCGGATCCGACGATCGCGGCCGAAGCCGTGGCCGGATTTTTGATGGTGGGCACCATCACCGGAATCTTGATGGCTTTGTTTCTTAATAACTCAGGCGGGGCCTGGGACAACGCCAAGAAATTCATCGAGACTGGGGCGCACGGCGGAAAAAAATCGGACACCCACAAAGCGGCGGTCGTGGGAGACACGGTCGGGGATCCTTTTAAAGACACCGCCGGGCCTTCGCTTCATGTTTTGATTAAGCTCTTGGCGACTATTACGCTCGTTTTGGCTCCGCTTTTCGTATAATAAAAACTCAGGAGAATTTTTATGCAAACCCAAGGAAATCCAATCATCAGCTTGCTTCCCATTGTCGCGATCTTTATTATTTTCTATTTTCTGTTGATTCGTCCTCAACAGAAACAACAGAAAGCGCATGACAAAATGCTGGAAGGGCTTAAGAAAGGCGATAAGATTTTAACGAGCGGCGGCTTCTATGGAACCATCGTCGGCATCAAAGGCTCCGATTTGGAGGTGCGTTTTGCCGAAAACGTCAAACTAACCGTTGCCCGACACGCGGTCGCGAAACTCATCTCTTCTGAATCTGAAAACGAAGCCGAATTGGCCTCAAAATAAATGACTAAACTTCAAGCAAAGTGGGGGCTGGTCATCGGCGTAGTTGCGCTCGCGGTTTTTCTACTTTATCCGTCCATTAACTGGTATTCCCAAAGCTCGGCCGAGAGACAAAAGCTGGAATCCTTGCGGCTTAGGCCCCATTGGCTGCTCAATCTGGGTCTTGACCTGCGCGGCGGAACTTATCTGTTGATGGAATTGGACGTTTCGAAACTCCAAGCGAAAGAGTCGGTGCCTGATGCGCTTAATCGAGCCATTGAAATTATTCGCAACCGCGTGGACCAGTTTGGAGTGGCGGAACCCTTGATCGCCAAACAAGGCGATCGCTGGATCGTCGTTGAGCTTCCGGGCGTGACCAATACGCAGGAAGCCAAAAACCTGATTGGAAAAACCGCGCTCTTAGAATTTAGGATGGTGGATAAATCCGACGCCGCTCAAAAAGCTCTCAGTAAAATTTCGGAGCTTGCCAATCCCTTTGTCGGACAGACGGTGGTTGTTTCCACCGAAGCGGCGAAATTGGTTCCCAAAGAGGATACCCTCTTAAAAGGAAAAGACGGTTCGCTTTATCTTCTTTCTAAAGACGTGCCTTTAACCGGAGCTCAGCTTGAGACCGCCCGGGTTGAAACCGGCGGAGACTACGGCATGCCGGATGTCGCCTTTAAATTCAAGCCCGAGGCCGCCGGCGCTTTCTCTAATCTTACCGGGGCCAATGTCGGAAAAAACATGGCGATTGTTTTGGATGGAGTGGTCTATTCCGCTCCCGTCATTAAAAGCCGCATTTCCGGCGGATCTGGAATTATCGAAGGACAATTTACGATTGATGAAGCCAAGGACTTGGCCATCATTCTTCGTGCGGGCGCTCTCCCCGCGCCAGTGAAGATTATTGAAGAACGCACCATCGGGCCGACGGTGGGAGAAGATTCTATTAAAGCGGGTTTAATCGCGACCGCGATCGCGGGCGGGTTCATTTTAGTCTTTATGGCTATTTATTACAGCATGGCGGGGCTGATCGCCGATGTCGCGCTGATTTTAAATCTCGTCTTTTTGCTTGCCTGCATGTGCTATTTCGGTTCGACCTTAACCTTGCCTGGAATTGCCGGCATCGTCTTGACGATCGCGATGGCGGTGGACTACAAC
The DNA here is from genome assembly GCA_021846045.1 of bacterium. GTDB lineage: Bacteria > Elusimicrobiota > Elusimicrobia > UBA1565 > UBA9628 > JAKAQV01. The sequence continues at coordinate 16,640 of JAJZCM010000003.1, forward strand.
GTCCTTGTTTTCGAGCGCATCCGTGAGGAATTGGCGCTTCAAAAGCCGGTTCGCATCGCTCTTGAGGCGGGCTATGATCGCGCCTTCACCGCGATTTTTGACTCCAACATCACGACTTTGATTTCGTCGATATTTCTCTTTCAGTTTGGGAGCGGCTCCATCAAAGGTTTTGCAGTAACCCTGGTTTTGGGTCTTGCCATCTCGATGTTCACCGCCGTCTGGCTGACCCGGCTGATCTTTCAAAGCTATCTTGCCAACCGCGACATCACCTCAATCAATATCGGATAAACCATGCAAATATTTCCTAAAACTCATTTTGACTTTCTCGGACTGCGTTGGAAGTTCTTCGCGATTTCCGGCCTTCTTCTAGGCGGCAGCGTCGTGTCCTTGATGACGCGCGGCATCAAATATGGAATTGACTTTACCGGTGGAACCGAAATCCAGCTGAGTTTTGACAAGACTATCAATACCTCGGATTTAAGAAAAGCCTTGGTGGCTTCCGATTTGACCAACCCCGCCATTCAGAGATATGTCGGCTCTAACACTTTTATGATTCGCGTTCAGAATACGGATAAAAAATCTTCTTCTGATGCGCTTGATACCCAGCTCAAGAACTTGCAGGCGGCCTTGCCGGGAAATACCTTCCATGTCGACAGCAAATCCTACGTCGGTCCGGCGGTGGGAAAACATCTTTTTCAGCAGGCTTTGTGGGCGATAGTCTTGTCTTTGTCCGGCATCATCATCTATCTGGGATTTCGTTTTTCCAATCCCATCTGGGGTCTGGCTGGAATCATCGCCCTTTTTCATGACGTTCTGGCGACCTACGGTTTTTTCTCCTTGATGGGTTTTCATGTCGATTTATTGATCGTATCGGCGATTTTAACTATCGGCGGCTATTCAATTCATGACACGATCGTCATCTTCGACCGTATTCGCGAAAAATTGCGCATCATGCGGAAAGAGTCCTTGCGGCAGGTGATGGATGAGAGCATGAACGAAACCCTGTCGCGAACCATCATCACGAGTTCGACGGTTCTCATCGTCGTGTCGATTCTTTATTTCTTTGGCGGAAAAGTCATCCATCATTTTGCTCTTGCGATGGTTTTTGGCGCCATTGTCGGCACTTATTCCTCGATTGCGGTCGCGGCGCCCTTGGTTTATGAGTGGACCTTGCGTCATGAGCGAGGACGCCCGGATGAGAAACCGGTCGGCGCTCCGAAAAACTCCGGTTCTACGAAGTACGAACGCAAATCCAAAAAGCCCGTTAAAAATGCGTAAAATCGTCGGATTTAAGATTCATTTACGCGCTTGGGAATTGTTAAGACGCGCTAAAAAAGCCGGGAGCCCTCTGGAGGTTTCGCAAGAAACCCTTGAGAATGATCTTGACCGAATCGCAAAATCCTTAAAGCCTGCGATTCTTTTCGAAACTTTTGGCGTTGACGATCCCGATCAAAAAAATTTTTCTCCCGTTTCTGGAATCGCTTATAGCCTGATCTTGGCGACCATCGGCGAAATTTCGTCTCCGCTACAGCCTGTTTCAGTCGGTTCAGAGACTCTCGTTTGGGAGATGGCTTTGGATGAATGCCGAAAATTCGCGGTTGAAATTATCAATTCGGAAGCCCAAAAAGATTCCTGCGAATTGAGCCCGGTCTCTCTTTTACTGACGCCGGAAATCGTCGCTGCCGCCGTAAAAAAAATGGACGGAAGCAAAATCGGAATTGGTTTTCAGGATGGCCGGATAACGCCGCTTTTATCGTCTGTTGCGGCGCTCAGTTGGGTCTCTAAAATAAAAAAGAAAAAATCAAAGCCTCAGCCCGTCCGCGAGCCTGGCGCTGAGACCGCTCCCGCGGAGAGTTAGCTTGTTCCGGCGGGCGGCGCCGTATTTAGCTTACCTTTATCTCACTCTCGTCAAATGGACAACGCGCCTTAAAGTCCTTGGGGAAGAAAAAAGGACATCTCTTCGCTCTCAAAACCGGCGCTTTATTTATGCTTTCTGGCACAGTCAGCAGATGTTTTTTACGACCAGCCATCGGGGAGACAATCTCTCGGTCTTGGTGAGCTTGAGCCGTGATGGGGAAATGATCGCGAAAGTCATGAGCCTGTCTAAAATTCGCGCTTCCCGCGGTTCTTCTTCAAAAAACGCCTCCGCCGCGCTTAAGCAAATGATGCGCTTGACTGAGGATGGATGGGATTTGGGAATTACGCCGGACGGGCCCAAGGGCCCGAAAGAAGAGGTCAAGCGCGGGGCGGTTTTTCTCGCGCAGAAGCTCGGCGTTCCCATTCTGCCGACGGCGAACTTTCTCTCGCATAAAATCGTCCTTAAAAGAAGCTGGGATCAGTATCAAGCGCCGCTTCCCTTCGGGAGGGCCGCCGTCGCCTATGGACAGCCGATCTGGGTTGGCCCCAATGATGATTTGGACGCAAAGGCGAAGGATTTATCCGAGGAACTCTCAAGGGCAAGTTTAAAAGCCCGAGATTGGGTTCAAGGTTCCGTCGGGGCTTTCAGGGTGGGGGCGGTTCTGTTTCTTGAAAATATTCTTGCCCTCCCTTTGGCCTTATTTATTTTTCTCAAATTCTTGCTTTCAAGTCGAAGAGGGGCGCTTTGGGGACTTAAAGGTGAAATCAAAGAGCGATTAGGCTTTGTGGAATTTCCCGAAAAAGTAAAGGCTTCGTCCCGGCCTGTGATTTGGGTTCACGCCTCTTCCACGGGCGAGGTCTCATCGGTTGAGCCCTTAGTGCGCTTGATTAAAGCTGAGTATCCTCAATTTTTCGCGGTGATGAGCTCAACCAATGCGCAGGGAAAAATTCGCGCCGAGGCCCTAGGCTTTTCCGATTTTGCTTTTATGGCTCCGCTGGACTGTTTTCCTGCGGTGAGAAGAGTTCTAAATCGGATTAATCCCCAGGCCCTAATTTTGGTAGAGACGGAATTGTGGCCGCATTTGATTGCCTTGCCTTTCTTCAGGCAAATTCCGGTGATATTGGTCAGCGCGGCCTTAAGCGAAAAGAGTTTCTCGCGCTACCGGAAGGCTTCTTTTCTCGTAAGGCCTTTTTTGAGTCGGATTTCACTCATCGCGGCTCAGAGCGACGCGGACGTCGAGCGTTTTAAAAACTTGGGAGCGGACTCCGAAAAAATCTTTGTCGCCGGAAGCTTGAAATACGACCGGGAAACTTCGCCCGCAATTCAAGCGGCCCGGGCCGCGCTCAAAAATATCAATTGGGAAAACGAGCGCTTTTGGGTGGCCGCCAGCACCCACTTGAAAGAAGAAGAAATACTGCTAGAGTCTTTTCTTGAGGTTCGCCGAACAGATTCGCGGATGAAGCTGGTGATTGCGCCCCGGCATATAGAGCGCGCGCGGGAACTGGCAGGGCTTCTTGAAAAAAAAGGGATTTCCTTCGTTTTTTATTCACAGATGGAAAAAGAAATTGATCAAAACAAGGATTGTTTGGTCTTGGACCGTTTGGGAATTCTCTCCGGCTTTTACCACGGCGCCGTTTTGACTTTTGTCGGAGGCACCTTGATTGCCTTGGGTGGACACAGCTTGATTGAGCCGGCTTTAGAGGGAAGTCCGGTCGCCTTTGGCCCTTCCGTCTATTCGAGTTCGGAGCTGGCTAAGATTCTGATGTCTAAGGGCGCGGGTTTTGAGGTCAAAGACGCTCAGTCCTTGGTTCGTTGCTTGACTCTTTTGACGCAAGACAAGGAGCGTTTGGAACAGGCGGGCCAAGCGGCTCAAACGGCGGCCGAAGACTTTAGGGGGGCTTCCGCGAGAACGCTTGGAGAGATCAAAAAAAGGGGACTGTCCCCCTTTTTTATAGTAAAATGACCATGGGTGGCGTCTATTTAGCCCAGTTGGCGCAGTGGTCGCGGGTGGGACAGTATGACATCGTTTTTGGCTTTCGCCCAGTTGGCGCAGTGGTAGCGCGTTCCCTTGACATGGGAAAGGTCATAGGTTCAAATCCTATACTGGGCACGTTTTAAAGTGTTTTGGAAGAGGGGGACGACTCCTCTTTTTTTATGATCGAAAAAGCGGTCTTTATCCAACAGCTTGAACGCGCCGAACAGGGAGCCTCTCTGTTGCCCGTCACGCATGGGATGCTTTCGTGCTTGCTGTCGGAATTAAAAAAGGGGGACCCTCCCTGGTGGAAGCGTTCCGCTAAATCTTGGGAAAAACGCGAGTTTGTCCATTGGGCCGAAGCATGGGGAATTTTTATTTCCGCCGTCCACTACGAGGCTTTAAGCGACGCGCAAAACCCCTTGGTTCCCTATTTCCCCTCCTGCGGCGGGACCGCTGAGGCCGACCCATCAACCGGGTTGCTTCAATTTTTGAAAGATCCGCCCCAGAGTTTTTTCGAAAACCTCAAAAAGGCCGAACGCCGTGTTTATCTTCCGGCCAGAAATCTTTTATGGCCGCCTTTGGCGCAGCTCTTTTTCCAAACCGTCGGCTTTCCATACTACATGGTCGAAGTCAACGCCGGGGCGGGTCTCAATATGGCCATGGATTTGCTGCGCGAAGTGAAAGGATTTAATTCCGATTTGATCGAAGCCCGAATCGGCCTTGATTCCCAGCCGATGGACATTCACGACATCAACCACCGCCGCTGGCTGACCGCTTCTTTCTTGCCGGAACAGATGGCGGCAATTGACGAGTTTGACGAGGATGTGGAAAAATTCGTTGATCTTTTGTCCGATGATTCGGAGTTGGTCCAAGTTTTTCCGTCCCGCGCCCAATCGGCTCCTGAGTTCTTGGTAAAAAATATTCTAGCGGAAGGAGACGTGGGTCTTTTGATTTTTAACGCCGCGACGACAGGAAGGATGAGCGACGCGGAATATGCGCAATATCAAAAACAGATGTTTGAGGCGATGCGTCCATGGAACGACCGCGTTCTTTGGGTTGAGATTGAGAGCGTCCGTGGAGAGATGTTCTCGACCACCTTTGAGCTCAAGGCGTGGAAAATTGATCAGGGAAAACCGGCGGGCCGCGTTCTGGCCCGTTTTGATTTCGCCGCTAGAAAAACTGACTATAGCCGGGATGCCGCACTTGAGTTTTTGCTTCCCCCAGGCGTCGCCGTTCCTTCGGAAGTCAAGACGAAAAAATAAATTTCACCCCCCCCCTTGAAAATTTTTAGTTTGTCCTTTATACTTCTAGGGTCTTGACAAACACCTAACTTGGAGGGTTGCCATGCTTAAGTCAAAATCAAAAAGTGCAATCAAAGGCGTTAAGGGCCCCGCTGTTCAAGAAGATGTCGTGTTGGATTTTAAGAGCGAACGGGCTTGGCTTGATCTATTCGTGCCGCGACAAGAACATGATCCCTGGCTTTCCTTGGAAGAACATCTTTTGGAAAAAAGCCGCCGAGACGCCAATCTGGAGCGCCGCTGGAAATATTTCGGGAAATAGAATTCATCGACACTCACGCTCATCTCTCCGACGAGCGTTTTGATGTTGACCGCGCGGAGGTTTTGTCGCGTGCGGAATCCTTGGGGGTTCGCCGGCTGGTCGAAATCGCCGACGGCCCCCAAGAGTGGGCGCAGGCGTTGTCCTTGTCTAGGGCCCGCCCGCGTTTCGTGCGCGCGGCCTTGGGGCTTCACCCCTATCACGCCGACCAATTTTCAGAGGAGCTTTTCAGCGCTTTGTCTAAAAAAACCCTCTTGCCGGAAGTAGCGGCGATTGGGGAAATCGGGCTTGACTACGCGAAGTCTTCCATCGCCGCCGATATTCAAAGACCGGTTTTTGAACGCCTCCTTTCTCTTTCCAAGAGTTTGAAAAAACCTTGCGTTATCCACTGCCGCGAGGCTTATCAAGATATGATTCCCATTATTGAGAAAATCTATCCCCATCCTCCTGAATCTGGGTTCTGGGGCGTTGTCCACTGCTTTTCAGGGGGGAGTCCGGAAGCGGCGTTCTTAAAGGAAAAGGGTTTTGCTCTCGGGGTCGACGGCCCGGTAACCTACCCCAAAAATAATGCACTCAGAGAAGCCCTGCGTCTGGCCGGCCTTGAATGCTTGGTTTTGGAAACTGACAGCCCTTACCTTCCACCTCAAAGTTCCCGTGGGAAACGCAACGAGCCCTCCGCTATTCCAGAAATTGCGGCGAAGGTCGCGGATCTTTTTTGCGTTTCTATTTCCCATGTCGCTGAAATGACGACCCGAAATGCCGTCACTCTTTTTTCCTTAACCGATCAGGGCGTCGTAAAATAGTAACTGCTCAGGTTCGTCATTCCGGCGACCAAGTATTGGCTAGGAAGTGTGACCGAGGGATATCCCGAGGAAATGCCGTTTCCACATTCCGAAGGAAAACGGTCCGCTTCCAAGTTTGTTGGAGAGCGGCCAGAAGATCTCTATACATCCGCGCATAATTAAAGGGACATAATAGGTAGAGACTTGAGGCGCTCCCAGTTCTTCGGACCACGGTTGACCTGATTTGAGCTGGTCTTTGCCGTTGTCGTTCGAAGATAAGAAGAAAGTCATCGTAGGCCGTTCCTCTTTCTTTTTTGCTTCTTCTTTCTGTGAATTGCTGTGGATAACTGTGGACAATTTCTCAACGGCGTTCCCAGCCATGCCTCAACTCTCACGACCTTCTTCCCTGCCAGTATACACAAGCCGGCGTTTGATAGTCCAGCGATTGATGCAACCGCTCGACGAAGATATTGTCGAGAAACCGGCCCCGACCGTCCATGCTGATTCGGACCCCGGCATTCTCCAGCCGCCCGAGGTAGTCCTCGCTCGTAAACTGAGACCCTTGGTCACTGTTGGATATCTCAGGGCAAGCCTGGCCAAGTTCTATCATCGCCCGCCGCTCCTCAAGTCCAGGGCCCCATCTTTTTTTTAGCCACTCCAGCACCACTTTCAGCCGACCTATCTGCTCGTAAAGATCCGCCTCAAGCGCATCGTCGGGACTCCGGCCTGTCATCGGGGCCGAAAACACGCCAGGCAATCCTTCCAGAGACTGCTTTTTCCACCGCGTAATCGCCGTCGGATGAACCTCGTAGCGGCTTGCCATCTCTGACGACGAGCTGGCTTTCTATGATGCTCTGGAGACCAACGACAGCGCGGTCAAAGTTCTCGGCGATGATACGCTTCGCACAATCGCCCGCGAGTTGGTTGAGACGGTCCGAAAGAATACGACGATAGACTGGACCGTCAAGGAGAGCGTGCGGGCAAAGTTGCGAATTCTCGTCAAACGCATCCTCCTAAAGCACGGATACCCGCCCGATAAGCAAGAGACCGCGACGAAGACCGTTCTTGAGCAGGCGCAAGTCATTTGCAAGGACTGGGCGGGTTAATTTCCAAAGAGGCGCAAAACGAAAACGGTTGAAAGCGGCATCCAGAGATTGTCGTTGAAATAAACTGTCGTCGGCAGAAACTCGATAAAAGCGCCGGTTGCGGCGGCGAGAGAGGAGGCTTGCGGCCCAAACCCCAGCCAAAGCCCGATGGCCAGGCAAACTAAAAAGCAGGCGAGAGTTCCTTCCCAGGATTTCGGGCCGCTCCCTATCTTGTGTCGGCCCAGCCTTTTTCCGACCAAGGCCGCGGCCGCGTCTCCAAAAGCGGCGTAAAAAACCCCGGCTTTAACCAAGGCGGCGTCGGTTCCGTAAAAATAAAATAGAAGGAGAATTCCCAGGGCGGTGTGAAGGGCTCCGCTGATTTTTTTCTTTTCTTCCATCCTAGCTAGGCCTGAAAACAACCGAAAGAGGGTTTCGTTGACCCCGGGTCGTTTAAGGCGCGTGATTTCAAGCAAAAACAGGGATGCCGTCCAGAGAGACATCCAAAAAATAATGCGGGGGTATCCAATCAGGATGAAAGCGGCAAGATAAAGGAGCGACAAGAGATGAAAGGCTTTTCTGCGAATTTCATCGGCGAGGGTTTGCGCGGTTCTAAAGGGGCCTTCGTCCATGGAAAGAAAATTACTTGAAGCGCGACAGGCGGAAGCGCTGGAGGTTTACGGACGGCTTTCCAGCGAGAATCCAATCCGATAAAATTTTTCCTATCGCGGGTGCGAGGGAAAAGCCTTTCCCGTTGAAGCCTGCGGCGATATAGGCGTTGGGGAAATTTCGCAGCTTGTCGACGATGAAATCGCCGTCCTTGGTGGCGTCGAAGTGGCAAAGGGAGGTCTCGGATTCGGAATAGGAGGCGATGTCGGGAATGTATTTTTTGAGAAAAGCGCGGCATTTTTTTTCAACGGAAGGGGGTGGGGCTTTGAGCTTGTCTTCATCGGGGTCTCCGAAGGGGCCGGGTTTGTAATCGATGATCTTCATGTAGCCGTGAACGTGCATCGGGAATCCGCAAAAGCCCAAGGCGGTCAAGCGGAACACCGAAAAATGTTCTAGGCGGAATCTCCCGGGGTTTTGCGGAGGCTTGAGATAAATCTGGAACTGCCGGGTTGGGCGCAGCGGGATGCGGTAGTCCTTGAGTATCTTGGGACTCCAGATGCCGGTCGTGAAAATAAAATTTTCAGCTTCCCAGGTTTTTCCGTTCGAGTCCTTGACTCCCTTGAGCTTGCCGGAGTTGTCCTTGATTAGGGACGCCACTTTGGAGCGCCCGTGGATGACCGCTCCTTCTTTTTGCGCCAAGGCCGCGATCAGAGACAATGCTCTCTGCGCCCAGATAAATCCTCCGTCTGGATGAAAGAGGGCGCCCTTAAGAGCGCGGGCGTTGAAGACTCCGTGTTCGCGCGGGAGGTTTTTTTTGTCGATCCACTCCGCGCGGATTTTCATTTTTTTGAGAGTCTCAAAGCTGTGCGTCTCAAAACCTGGAATCTTGCTGGCCAAATCCAGAAATCCGGTCTGGGAAAAAATAGTCTGCCCGCTTTCAGCGTTGAGTTTAAGCCAGAAGGGAAGAGCTGTCCGGGCCAACTCCGTGTAAAAAAAGTCTTTTCCGTGAGTTAGATAGAAGGCCCGCATGTGGTCGCCGGAGGGGGCCTTGAAATTGGGAACTTCGGCCTGGTCCAAAACGACGACTTTTTTGTGGTTTGAACTCAGCCAATAGGCGAGGGTAAGCCCGACGACTCCTCCTCCAACGATGACGGCATCCAGTGCGGGGGAAGAGAGCGGTTTTAAGTTTTTCATCCGCCCCGGCGCTTCTTGATTTCGGCGACGATGAGGGGAATCATCTCATAGAGGTCGCCGGCGACCGACAAAGAAGCGGTTTTCATCATGGGGCATTCGGGATCGGTGTTTAAGGCAACGATGGTGCTGGAGGAAGACATGCCCGCCAGATGCTGGATTTGTCCCGAGATTCCGCAGGCCATGTAAAGCTTGGGGTGAACCGTTTTCCCGGTTAAGCCCACTTGATGGCTATAGGTAATCCACCCCGCGTCAACGGCCGCGCGGGAAGCCCCCACCGCGGCTTTAAGGGTCTCGGCGAGTTCTCGGATGATTTTAAAGCCTTCCGCGTTTCCCAAGCCCCGTCCGCCGCTGACGATACGCTCAGCTGTGCCGAGATCGATTTCGGAGGAAGCCTCGGGCTGAAAGGAAACGTACTCCATTTTGGCCTCCTGGGGCGCAAAAGGGATGGGGACGATTTCGGGCGTGGCTGCATTTTTTTCCGCCTGTGGGAAAACCATGGGTAAAACGATGAACAGGGCCGTTTCCTGGGCTACGGAGACGGTGGCCAGGGCGTTTCCGCTGTAGGCCGCGCGCTTGGCTTGAATCTTGCCGTTAGCCATGGTGATTTCGGTAATGTCAACGGCTAGGCCCGCTTTGAGACGCGCGCTCATCAAGGCCGCGAGGGATTTCCCAAAAATCGTCCCCGGAAAAAGAATCGCGCCGAATTTGTTTCCCTCGAGGATTTTTGAAATCGCCTGCGCGTGGATTTCGTCATTATTGGTCGCAAGCGCCGGGTGTTCGACGGCGAAAATTTTCTCGACGCCGGAAACGGAGAGGTTCTTGGCCAGAGTTTGGGCCTTGTCTCCACAAACGGCGGCAAAGACCTTGCCTTGGGATTGTGCGGCGAGATTTTTTGCGACGCTCAAGACTTCAAAGGCGCTGGAGGGAAGAGATCCCTGCTGCGGCAAACAAACGGCGAGAATTTGGTTTTCCATTAGACAAGTTTCCTTTCAACGAGAATATCAACGAGCTTCTTCGCTTTTTCAGCGGCGCTTGAGCCCTCGATTTTAAGCCCGGCCGGCCTGGGGGGCGGGGCGGAAAATTTCTCAATTTTAAGGGGCTCTAAGACCCCGCTAAAATCCTCGGCTTTAAGGCCGACGTCCGCGGCTGTCCATTTGGGAATGACGGATTTCTTGGAGGCCATTTTGCCCTTAAGAGACGGCAGCCTAGGCTCATTGATTTCCTTGAGCGTACCGACGCAGGCCGGAAGTTTGAGCTTTAAAACATCGACCCCGTTTTCCATTGCCCGCCAAACGACGGCCTCGGCCGCATTGATTGAATCAATTTTTTTGACCGAAATGGCCGCCGGCCAGTTAAGCCATCCGGCGATTTGAGAGGCGGTCACTCCGGCATTTCCGTCGCTGGCGTTTTTCCCGAATAAGACCAAATGGATGGGGCTCTCCGCGTGAATTTTTTTAAGCGCTTGGGCCAAGGCGTGGCTGGTTCCGTAGGAATTATGGGCGTCGCATTCCGGGATGTTGAGCCACACGGCTTTGTCCGCGCCGCGGGCGATAGCTTCTCGAAGAACTCCTTCCGTGTGGTCCGGCCCCAGGGAAAGGGCGGTGACGCTTGATCCCGCGTTTTTTTCCTTGATGCGGACGGCTTCCTCAACTGCGTATTCATCAAAGGGATTCATGGCGAAAGACAATCCCGCCGTTTTTATTTTTCCGGCGGCTTCATCAATTGCGATGTTGACGGTGGTGGGCGTACTTTTGACGCAGACGACAATGTGAAGACTCATGGCTTTTCTCCTTAGGCGTTGTCATGAAAAACGTGGTTGGGATAGGATTCGAACCTATGTAGGGCAGGGCCCGACGGTTTTACAGACCGTTGCTTTTGACCGCTCAGCCACCCAACCGAAAGCAATTTCCTATATCCGCTTGGGTGACTGCTCGCTGCCGCTCGCCGCCACCCAACCGAAAAACAGCCCTATTAACGAAATTTTACTTTTTTAATGAAGAAGAAGCCAATTAGATTTTCCGATGCGTGAGCGTTTTAAGAAAGGAGCTAAATTGCCGCTTTTGATCGGCCTTGGGCAGGCTGCGCTTGATGGCCTTAAAGACTGAAATAAGAGATTTTTTTGATAGCCTAGAATTTTTTTTGAGCGCCCACAATTTCCGGCTTAAAGTAATCGCCATGGGAAGAGCATTGGGGGTTTCGGCGAATTGATTCCACCAATTAATGAGCGCCTGATTATCTTTCAATCCTTGATAAGCTGAAACGGCTTGGCTGATGCGCTTGTCCTCAAACGGTTTTGAAGCCCAAACGCCGCTTTTTTGCGGCAGGCTTGTGATTTTCCCCAACGCGACGGCTTTGGCCAATAAAATCGCGGACTCAACTTCCTCCGGCTTGGGGTATTTCAAGGCGTAAACCCATCCGGATTGAACGTAGGCGTCAAAGCCCGCTTCTTTTAGTAAGGAGGACGCGCGGTTGTTTTCCGAATCTTGAAAAACCAAAAGGACGGTTCCTTGAGCTTGAAGGGTTCCCTGATCCGCGAAAAAGACGGGACGCTTGGTATTTTCCGATGCGCGTTTTAAAGCTTGAAACAAAAAGGCGACGGCGGACGCGTAAATTCTCTCGGTCCAATAGCTCAGAATCTTGGAATCGGCCAAGGACGCCGGGGCGGCCTTGAGTGTGCGGGTCAAGTCCGAAAGGCCTTGAATGCCGGAAGAGTCTCCGCTCAAACTTTCATAGGCTTTAGCCAAATTTTCCGCAGCCCGGGCGGAGGGGGCGCGTTTGAAATCAAAATAGGGACCGGTGAGAGAGCGAAGGTCGAGAAAAACAACGGAGGAACCCGGAAGCTGGCCGCCGGAATTTTTATCCAAGAAGCGGAGAATTCCTTGAAACGCGGGGGTGTGGGTTTTAAATTCAATTCCATTTCCAAAATTGACGCGCGTGGGTTCTCGTAGTAAAGAAACGACGCGCCAAAACCAATTCCATAATCTGCGTCCCGCGATTCGGACTGAGTATTGGGCCGCAGTCCAGGCGGCGGCAAGAGGAGATTTTCTCCCCAGGTTTCTTTCCAAATCATAAAAGGCCTTCCAGCTGATGGCGACGGTCGGCGAAAAAACCTTCTGGGCTCCGAAAACTAAAGCCAGGTTGCCCGCTTGGGAAAAATCTCGCGGCAAGAATTTGAGCGAGAGGGTCGCAAGCTCAAAAGGCGGTAAGACTGCCTTGAATTGTCCCGAAGGCATTTTTTCCATGCGCAGGCTGGAATTAACTTGAACCCGTGCGTCCGTTTCTTGGGGAGCAGATTTCTTGAGGTTTTGAAGATAGCTTCGGGTTTCCGTCCAGTTTAAGATGATCGGTTTTTTCCGGATTCCCAAAAGACCGTTCCAAGATTCAAAGGCCTTGAGACCGCGCGCAAAGAGAGAATCTCTTCGGTTGAGCGCCGCTTCGGCGGTGGATTTTAATAGCCCGGGCAGGGATTTTTCCGCTTTGATCAACGCTGATTGAAGGATGGCGCGCTTAAATTGAGAAGCGATTGCGCGGACGAGTTCTCCCTTTTTGACTGCCTTATCCGTCGTTGAAAGAGCTGATTTAAACAAAAGCGGCGCGTCATAAGCGGAGGCGGAAGCGGCAACGGAAGCCGCCTGATAGACGCGGTCAAAGGCATTTTCCGCTTTTCCTGGAACTTGAGGCGAAGAGGTTTTTTTGCGGCGCTTGGGGCTGGCGGCCTCGCGGTCGAAAATTTTTCGCAATTGATTTTGAAGCGCTTCGACGTCTTCGGGATTGGCGTTTTGAATAGAGTTAAGGCTTGGCTCTCTCGCCGTCCAAGCCTGATTGCTTGGGGGAATTCCAACCGGAAGATTTTTACTTTTGGCTTGGGTTTGAAAAAGCGAGCGGCGGGCTACGGCTTTGGCTGGAGACTTATCTAGTGAAGGCGAGACCTTCGTTTTCTGCGTTTGGGGCGACGTCTTGGCTTGGGCCGGCAAAATGATTTGAGCGTTTTGAGCCTGGACGCTGGGCAGAGATTCAGACCCGGACGGCAAGGCGTTTTGAACCGGATTTTCTTGAATCCCCAAGTCCTGGTCGGGCGTTTGGGGCTGGGAAAGAACGGGCGAATTGTCGCTTGAGGGGGTTTCTGTTTCGACGTTCTGAGGCACGGCCTGAGCCTTCCAAGAAGTCAGGCAAAAGAATAGGAAGAGAAACCGCATCCTTTTATTGTATCAGAGTTGGGCGCTGGCGCGCGTGGTGTGAAAGGACATAAAGGCAGATTCCGCTGATGCAGCGCAGAGGCCGGAGATTTTTTAAAAGGCCATCCATCAAGCGGTCGGCCTTTTCATAATAAGCCTGCTCAGCGGAGTTCCCCTTGTAGTTTCCAATGTAAGGATTGTAGAGAATATGAGTAAACCCCAATTCCCGCAATTTTTTTTGCAATTGCCGCGAGCTTGTGATGGAGGAGTAATTTAAAACGCCCGGGTTTAAGGGGTCGCCCCAAGCGTACGGACGGTTGAGATAATAGCCCCGGACGTCGCGAAAAAGAAAAATTTTGGAATTGGCGGGCAGATGATTGGCCAGTTGGCTGAGGGAATAGAGAGGGCCCAGGCTTTTTTCAAGGTAATGTTCATCTGGAGGTTCCGTCGCCGCGTCGATATTAAAAAGAGCGTACATCTCATTATTAGCGGACAAATTTTTCAAGGGCCAAAGTCCGATAAGCAGAGCCGAGAGCGCGATAATTCGGAAAGACGCTTTTTTCTTGATCAATGCTGAACTCCAGGCGCCGATTAAAACCGCCAAGACAGCGGAGGCGGGCAGAAAATAGCGCCAATCTTGGTAAACCAAAAACCATTCCGTGTAGAAAAAGAAAACGAAAAGAAGCGTCTTCTTCTCGGCGGGCCTCAATTCTCGTGAACTTCGGGCGGCCAACAAAATGAAAAAAGGAATCATCATCCATTGCGGATGATGAAGAAATTTTTGCGGCTCGGAAATGAGGAGAAAGGGAACGCTGAGATAATGAATGAAGGTCTTAGAGACCCCTTCCGTTACGGAGTCGGCCAAGCGCTTCCAAGCCGCGATGTCCGCTTGCCCGGCATGAAACCATTGTCCCAAATAAGGCCAAAATGGGTTTCCAGTTTGAACCCAGTTTTTCAGATACCAGGGAAATCCGAAAAGAAGGGCTCCGCCGGAATAGAGAAAAACTTCTTTTCCTTTTTCGCGGGTGGAAACGGAATCTTGAATCAAAACGAGAAGGCCCAAGGCCGCAATGGCCCACAGCCCGGTAATTTTCGCGTCGGCGGCAAGGCCGCTGAGGATTCCAGAAAGAAACAAAAGTCGCCGGCGCCGTGAAGGCTCTTTTTCCTCGGAGGAAACAAGGAAAACAAACAAGGCTGCCGCGATCGTTTGAGCAATGTTGAGATCGGTTTCCGCGTTGCCGATGACTCGCTGAAACAAGGGTTGAACCGATAGAAGAGCGCAGGAAATTTCCGCGGCTTTGGGGCCGAAAAACCGCCGGGCCATCAGCCAAACCAAGGCCAAGAGCCCGAGCCCGTTGATGAAATTTACGGCGTGGGCGGCGCGAGCTCCTGTTAAGGCCAAGCATAAAAGATAAATCATTTCCGTGTTAAGGGGGTAATGGGCGTTGGCGGCCCAGCGGATGTCCAAAAAGGCCTTGTGGCTTAGAAAAATTTTAGGAAGCGCCAGATGATAGGCGAGCGAGTCCCAATCCGTGTCCGGGGCCGAAGCGCAGATAAAGCCTCTTAAAAGCGCGGCGAAAAGAACCGTCCAGGAAAGGATGGATAACCAATCTCTTTCTTTCCAAAAAGCGTCCTTGATTTTTCGAGCGGAAGCGATTAAAAAATCTCTTTCCCGCCAAGCGCCCCAAGCGAGAAAGATAAAAAGAATCGTCAATATTTTTTCCGCATAAAGAGAAAGAAGTCCCAAGGCCAAGAGGATGAGAGAAACGATGCCTTCCCCGAGGATCAAGGATAGCCACGATTGTTCCGTTAAATCCAGCGGGGTTTCGGAAATCCTCAAAATTCTTAAAAGGCCGCGGCCCACGGATAAAAAACCGAGGGCCAAAACCCCCGCAAAAACGGCGCTCAGCGCGAAATGAAGCGAGCCTATAAGGCTTCTTGGCGTCAAGAACTGGGGGTGGGCAAAAAGATAAGCCAGGAAATAACGGCTTTGCAATAAAGTAAAGCTGGAGGCGAGAAAAAAAGAGAGAAATAGATTCTTTCTTGGCAACGCCTTAATTATTGTTCGAGAGCTTCTGGGAAATTTTTGCGCGCAGTTCCAAGATGGCTCGAACGTAGTTGTCGGAAGGATTGTAGGCGTAAATGGAATTCCAAACGGCGGAGCCTTGGCCATAACCCCCGGGGGCGTATCCATGGGCGATCAAATAATGGGAGACGCTGGCCAAAACATCGGGCCAAGTTTTCCAATCCTTGAGTCCATCCCCGTCGAAATCGACGGCGTAGGCGTTGTAGCTGGACGGCATGAATTGAAAGTAGCCGAAAGCTCCGGCGTAGGAGCCGTCCACGGATTGCGGCGGGATGCTTCCTTTGTAGCAAAGTTCCATGTAGGCCGCGAGTTCCTGGCGCGCCCAATCGGAAAGCGCCGGAATTTTAGCCGAAATGGTGTAAAGAGCGGAGATGACCGGAATGTTGCCGGTGACGTGTCCCCAACGCGTTTCAACTCCAACCAAACTCACCAAAACCAAGGGATCGACCTGGTAGTCGCTTTGGATTTGGGTCAGAAGTTTCGCGTGTTTTTGATAAAAAGCGGCGCCATAATTGATGTTGGATTTGGTAATGAAGCGCTTGCGGTATTCTTCATAGGGCATTTTCTCGGCGGAACGGTGGAATAGGGAAATAATGGCCGGGATAATCTTGGTTTTTGGGTTGAACAAGGCCTGGTGAACAAAGGAATCGGGAACGCCGGTATTTGAAAGACGGTTGAGGATGTCCCGGTAAATGGTTTGCTTGCCGAGGGCTTTTTTGCTTTCGGTTAAATGGCCCAATGAGGAGGTCTTTTGTTTTAAGAGGACTTGGATCTGCCCCACTTGGTTAAAGAACGCGGAATCATTTTGCGGCAGGTTTACCGCTGATTGGACGGGGAGATTGCCGGCAAATAAAACGAAGACGAGTCCCAGAGACAATTTTTTGGTATTCATGGTTTCCTTTTGAAACAAACTCCGGAGCCAACCATTTCCTCGCTTAAGCTTGGTCATAGTTCAAGTCTAGCATACAAGACTTACACAAGGCCATTGGAAATTCCTATGATTATGGTGTTGCCAAGAAATAATATGAACGATTTGGAAGCGCGATCAAAATCAACAGCGGAGCCCGTTTTAGAACTTTTTTCATGGCCGGACTTGGTTCGGCACTTTTTTTTGGTCGTCGCTTTTTTTGTTTCGCCGCTTATTTTTTTCACCAATTTAACCCGCAACCCCTACATCACTCAAATCTGCCTTCTCAATATCTCAATTTCGGTCGCCTTGACCCTTTGGATGTTTCAAAATCGCGGCAGTTTGGGAAAACTCAGAACCGTCCTCAATATTCCGCTTCTGTTTTGGACTTTGATTGTCTTCGCCAGTTGGGGATACGCTTTTTTTAGGCACGTAAAATTTTACCGGCCCTCTGTTTTTAACGAAGGCCTCAATCATGAAATTTTCTGGGTCATTAATTGCGTGGGAGCCTTTTTTATCGGTGTGGCCGCAGTTCGGGACCGGAACGGCTTGGATGAGACGGTCAATCTCGGGGCGTGGGCGGGTTTTTGCCTTCTCTGGGGCGGCTTATGGCTCTTCTTTCCATTGATGAAAAGTTCAAGTTCCCCGCCCACCGATATCGTCGCCTTGGTTTGGAACGGCTACGGCGGGTTTTTATGGGCGTTGGGCGTGAGCCTTTGCATGTGGCTGAGCTTTAAAAGACGAGCCGTCGATTATTTGCACTTGGCTTTGGCCGCGGGTTTTTTGGCCTCGACTTACGGAGTTCTCCAGTATTTTAATTTTGAGTTCATCTGGCCGCATGCGCTCAACCCCTATGGCGGGCGCGCGGTTTCAACTTTCGGAAATCCTAACTTTCTTTCCTCCTACAACGTTGTTTTGCTTCCTTTTTGCGTGATCTTGTGGGCGCGCGCCAAAGGCGCGGCGCGTGCCGGATACGCGTTGTGCGCGCTGGTTCTTGAGGCGGGGCTTTTGTGTAGTCTGACGCGTTCTTCCTGGATGGGGGCTTTCGCTTCGATTTCTTTTTTGTTTTTTTCACGAGGATTTCGTAAGGCGCTCCGCAAGGAAGTGCGCCTGTTCGGGCTTTTTTTGGGGGTGGGTTTCGCCGTTTTTATCCTGTGGCCGCACAGCCTTCTTTCGGCGGGATATCGCCCCAGCGTCTTAGGGCGTTTGGAGGAAGCCGCGACAATTCTAAAGCCGGGAGAAAACAAGCAGGCTTACAGCCCTTGGCATCAAAGAGTGATGATTTGGACCTGCGCCTGGCTGATGGCCAAGGATAATCCCTTGACCGGACAGGGCTTTGGACTTTTCGAATTGTTTTATCCGTTTTATCAAGGGCCGGTTTTGCGCGCGACGCCTTTTTACTGGGGATTAAGAACTCACGCCAACAACGCCCATAATGAGATTCTTGAGGTTTTATCCCAGACGGGGCTTATCGGCCTCGGGCTGTTTGTTTGGGTCTGGGTTGTTTTTTTCCGTTTTGCGCGCGATTTTACAGGCGAACCGGAAGATTCTTCGGCCGGCTTATGGGTTTCTGCGGGAGCCGCCGGAGTTGTGGGCATGATGGCGGACAATCTTCTCAACGTCTCTCTTCATTTCGCGGTTCCGGCTTTTCTTTTTTGGTGGGTCGTGGGAATGAGCGTGGGAAACGGGCGAATACCCAATGCCGAGCGCTCTGCCACGACAAAATCCCTAAAAAATCTCTGGGTTCCCACCCTGGTCTTATGTCTATGCGTCTGGATGCTCGGGCGCTGGAGCTGCGTTTGGGAAAGGGAAACGCATTATTTTTCCGGTTTTAAATTGGCGCGGCAGGGGGACATGGCCGGCGCGATTGATCAACTTGAGATTTCAAAGCATTGGGGGCCTCCGGAGGTCAACGCGATTTACGAATTAGGAAATGCCTACGCTCGCTCCGGCTCTTTCAAAAAAGCCGAGGAAAATTACCAGGCGGCTCTGGATGCTAATGCGGGCTATGACGAGATTTTTTTCAACAAGGGGTCCATCGAAGCCGTTCATCTGGGCAATATTCCCGCCGCCATCGATAATTTCCGCGTTTCGTGGTGGATCAACCCGCTTTTAAAAGACGTCTATAACAGCCTGGGCGCGCTCTATTTGCGGGATCCGGCCAAGTATTTGTCCCCGGCCTTGGATCTTCTTTCCTATGGAGTCAAGGTCTTTCCCCAGGCTTCCGGGTTCTGGAATAATTTAGGCTATCTTGAGACCCTCAATAAAAACTATTCTGCGGCTGTCGGCGATTATCAGAGAGCTCTTCAAATCAGCCCCAATCTTACCGCCGCGCGGAAAAATCTGGAAATTCTGACCCACTCCCGTCCCTAAAAATAGGGGTTTTAAACTGTAATAATTTAGCAAACACTTCGGAGCAATACTTATTGGGAGCAGTGGAAATTGTTTTAAGGGGGGAAGTATTCATTAAAGGCCATGCCTAGAAGCGGGCGGAAATTCTTCTGGAGTTTTATTTTCAGCTCGGTCGCCATCGGCGCCTGGGGTGGAATTATCGTTGGAACACAGCCTCCGCCTCTTAGCCGCGACATGCAACTGGGAATTTTTTATTTTAAGAAGGGGGAAGACTCCGAGGCGATGGACCGCTTTATTGAAGTCCTCAATGGCGGGAATCCCGCTGAACGGGTCATTGCCAATAAATACCTCAATCGCATTACCCGGCGCATGTCGGGAACCAAGCCCGGCCCGGAGGAGACATCGGCGCAAAACCCGGCGGCCCCGACCCGGATCAAAATTGTCCAATCCTCACCCCTAAGCGGTGTTGCTCTTCAACAAGAAATCAAAGGACAAATCCAGAATTTGACCGTTTCCGGACTTGCGCGATTAAAGCGCATTCATGGAATTGTCGTGCTTCGCAAAAAAGACGGGCGGCCTTGGGCGGCGGCCTTGCCTTCGAACCTCTTATTTAAAAAACGGATAACGTTTACGAAGAACGCGGATCAAATTCTTTCCGATTTGGCTCTGGTTTCTTATGGCGAGGGGAAAGCCAAGATATTCGTTTTTCCAGAAGGAGCGGCCTTGGGGGATGTGAAGGTTGGAAATATGCGCCGGGCGGTCGCGGTTGCCGATTCCCTTGTCGCTTCGGGAATTTCTCCGAGCCGGGTTCAATCGGAACTTTTGACCGGAAGTTCTTACCGCATTCCCAGTCCCCTTCTTTCTTTCAAGGGAATTATTCTTGTCTTTGCTTACCACGCGACTCTTGATCTTAAGGCGCCGCCGGATGAAGACGGGCCTCCCTTATCAATGGGGCTTTCTTCTTCCCGGTTCCTGGTGGACAAGGGGGAAGGCGTGTTGATTGAGTTTTCCATAGAAAAACCTCAATCAGGAGTGCGTTTTTGGAAATTTAGAATTTTAGGCCCGGAAAATGCCAAGCCGCGGACAATCGAAGAAGTCGTGGGCAGCGGCTCCGTTTTTCACCAAGTTTACTGGGATGGAAGAAAAAACTATTCCGGTTCTCCGGAACCCTCCGGTTTTTATGAGTGCCTTCTGACGGCGGAAGACGGCGCCGGGCGGACTCGGGCAATTCACCGGTGGGTGGAACTCGTGGGGCCTCCCGAGGCGCAAAAAGGTCCTTCAAAACGCAGAAAAGCGGTCAAACCGGTGCGCCCAAATCCAATCAAGAGGAATTTCCCTGGACATAAAAAAATATCCTATGTCCAATTGCACGCAAATCATGGAAAGAAAAAGAAATTCCGGGCTAAAGCTCTTCTCGGCGCGAATGTCATCTCGTTTCAAGCCGGCAGCTATCAGACAAATAGGGAAATGGAGAATAAAATTTTGGCGCTTGCTAGAGGCATGGCTAAAAATAAGAAAGCGCGATATAATATCACCGGCTATGCCAAACCGGCGGAGAAAAATGCTAAAAACTTGTGTCGCCAGCGGGCGCAGATTGTAGCGGGACTGCTGATCAACAAGTATGGGATTAATTTTAGACGGCTCAAAATTAGCGGGCATGTGTTAAATTCAAAAGGCGATCGCGTCATCGTTTTCACACGGGCCGTCGCCAAAAAAAGGAGCGCTCGAAAGCGTGGACGAAAATCTTATTGACGAATGGGCCTTCGGAATCAAGGCCCCCAAGATTTCCCAAAACTTGGGCATTTATCTAAGTCCAAGCGTGGCCTATATCGCCCAATCCCATCTCAATAAAGGCAGTTTGGTCATAGACCAGCTTTTTAGAATTGCGCTTCCACAACCTAAAGTGGCGGTTGCGCCGAAAGATCCTTCCCAAATGCCGGGCGTGGAGTTGTGGGGAGATTTTAACGACATCACGGATATTTTAAAGGCGGCCTTGGGAAAACTAGTCCATGCGCCGAAGGAAGTCGTGGTTTCTCTTTCGCCGGAATTGAGTCTTCTTCGTTATTTCCAAATGCCCCAAATTGAGCAGAGATTTTGGAAAACGGCGATTCCGTTGGAAGCAAAAAAACATATTCCTTTCGCGTTTCAAGGCCTTACCAGCGATTTTCAGGTTTTTCCCTCCGTAGCGATGACTCCGGATGGAAAAGGGGTGCAAGGGGTTGCATTCGCCGTGACGTCGAAGTCAACCTGGGAAGGGGCGAATGCTTTGATCAAAGGTCTCAAGTTGGAGATGGTGGCGATAGAAACCGCGATCAACCCTTACTTGCGGTTTCTCTTGGCCATGGATAAAACGATTGTGGGGCCCGCTTGCCTTTGGGTCCATTTTTCAGATACCAAAGTCCGCATCATGGGGTTTGCAAAGGGAATTCCTCTTTTTTTCAGAGAAGCTGATTTGTATCCCAACGGCGACATTCGAACCTTGGGGCTTCCTAGCCTGGCTGATTTCATGAACCATAAACTGGGCTTTGGGCCCGTCCAAAGATGCCTGATTAGCGGCGCGGCCAATGAGGCCTTAGTCGCCAGCCTTTCTCAAGGAATGAATCTTCGGGCGGAATTTAAAAACCCAGGGCTTCCCTTGGGGCTTAAAAGCGGAGATTTTGAACCCTACGCCGCCATTGGAAGTTCTTTTCGTTTTACCGCTCCATCCCCGGCAAGCATGGACTTTTCCGCGTCCATGAAGGTGACCGACAGCGAGAGAAAGGCCGCAGTATTTCTTGTCGGAGCCGCCGCCGTAGTGGCCGCTCTTTTTATCGTCCTTGGCCTTTACTCGGGATTTCAGGCTTTCGCTAAATATCGGGAGTTGGCCGGAATCAAAAGAGACCCTCGCGTGGAGGCCCTTTTCCGCGGGAAGTCTTCCAATGACATTCAGAATATAATCGCTAAAATCGAGAAAGAAACGGTGTTTCTGGGGGCGGCGACGAGAAAGAAAAATTCCCCTACTCTTTTTTTTCAAGGCATTGCCGATACCATACCGGATAATATTTGGCTGACCAATATAGAGCTTCACAATCCGCTTAAAAGACCCGGAGTGAATTTCGGGGAAGGTCTAACACTCAAGTTGTCGGGGTATGCCGCGGCGAATTCTCGAATGGAAGAAGAAGACGACACCAGAAATTTTAAAGAGAGCCTTGGCGAATTGCCGGAATTTAAAAAGTTATCCGTTCAGATTCAGTTTCAGGAACAACAAAATCAGAGCCTCTATGGCGGCTTGAATAAAGATCCCTATGAAGTCGAACGCAAACAGGAGGAAAGGACGAGTTTTGATATTACGGCCCAATCACAATAGAGCTCAATTTTGATAACCATGGACATAAAAGAGATCGAAAGAAAAATTCGCCATCTGCAAAGAGATTTTAGCGATACGATCTTTGTCCTTCAGAATAAGGGCTTAAATTTTTTTCAACGCGTTTGGCTTGCGGTGCTACTCATCATATTTGTTCCCTATAAATTTTTTTATCAGACGATGAATAATGAAGTCGCGTCCCTTGAGATGAGAATTAATACAGCCAAGGCCGCCACCAAATACGCAAAAACCTATAACGACGCGATGGAAAATATTTCGGCCGTTAAACGCCACCTCCCGCCTCTGGGAAAGGAAGATAGCTGGTTGAGCGATGCCGCGATTTCTTCCCTTAAGAAAGAAGGTATCACTCCTGATTCCGTTTCCACCGTCCATCAGATTAAAAATGAAGAGTTAATCAAACAAACTATTTCCTTGGACTTTCGCGCGAAGTTCCCCGAGACTTTTGCCTGGATTTATCAAATCGAACATGATCGCTTTCTGATTCATGTTGATTCCTTGAGTATAAAGAAAGACGGATTGGATGAAAACAAGGTCCATTGCACGCTCTCAACTTTGATGCAATCGAACAAAGCTGGGGGGAACTCCTAGCTATGGCTAGAAAAAGCCCCGCTGGATGGCTGATTCTGGTTTTGGTCTTGGCCCTTCCAGGCTTGATTTTTTATTTTGGTTGGGTTCGTGTGAGAGAAAAGCGCGCATCTCGCTCTATTAGCGTGCCGCCTTCTTTGGGACAGGTTTTCAATTCCGCTCCTCCCGGGACGAGAGTTCTTAATTCACGTCCGGCAAAATCCATGGCGCCGGTTATTCCGACCGATAAATTCTCGGCCACAGCAAAAGCGCTTCCGGCTCCTGTTCCACATCCCGTGACTTCTCCTCAAGCGGCTACGCATGTGA
This sequence comes from bacterium, assembly GCA_021846045.1. Taxonomy (GTDB): domain Bacteria; phylum Elusimicrobiota; class Elusimicrobia; order UBA1565; family UBA9628; genus JAKAQV01. The sequence continues at coordinate 39,472 of JAJZCM010000003.1, forward strand.
AAACGCCGCTTTCCGAGCCCCGCGATCTCGCCAATGCCGGGAAACCCGTCTTGAAGACTCCTCCCGTGCTCGCCGCCAAGCCCGTTAGTGTGGAATCTCCAAAATTGACGGTTCCGCAGTTGAAAAGGGATCCGACTCTTTCTCCCACCGATAGAAAAGAAATCTACGATATGCTTCACCCTAGACCCAAACCGAGAGTCGTTCATCGGCGTTTCAAGAAAAAACGCGGGCCGCCAATTGAGACCCTCATTGATTTAGAAGGAATTATATTTGTCTCTCCCGCTAATGCAAAGGCGATTATTAACGGAAATATAATGAAGGTTGGTGGATTGGTTCACGGAGCCAAAATCATCAAAATTGAGAAACAGAAGGTGGTTTTTTCTTATCATGGAAGGCGAGTAATCAAAGTCATGAGTAATAAACTTTGAGGAGAATATTATGAACATCCAGGTCAGGCGTCTTAACGTTGCGCGGGATCAAGGCCTGTTTCGCGCCTTATGTCTTTTATCCGCTCTGGAATTGGGGCTTTTGCCGGGTTTAACAGTTTGGGGTCAATCTGACGGTTCAACTCCTGAGGCTAATCCTCAATTTCAAAATTCAGTGCAAACCCCCCGCGCGAACTCCGGGGGGCCGGTGGACAGCATTTCCGCGATTAAAGCTCATGCGGCTTCCGCTTCTAAAAATCTCGATCAGGCAATTTCTCCCTCCTCTAACAATTCTCCGCAACAGGGAATACAAATCGGCGCTTCCACGGCGCCCGTTCTGCGGAAGAAAAAAGTCCTTTCTCCTCTGGAAACTCGCATATCTATTCGAGTTAAAAATGCTCCCCTAGCGACTTTTTTAGACGCCATTTCCGCTCAAGCAAAAATCAACTTCCTCATTACAGAAGGCCTTGAGGCGGTCAAAATCACGGCTTTTTTGCAGCACGTGACGGTTCGGGAAGCCTTGCAGATCCTTCTTGAAATTAAAGGGCTCACCTATCGGCAAATTGGAAAAAGCAATACCTATGTGATTAGAAGAAAATCAAAAAATGCTCCTAGTTTTACTACGCGCATTTATTCTCTTTCTTATATACCCTTGGTCAATATCTCTCAGCAGGGAACCCAAGGTCAACAGGGTGGAGCGGGGGGGGGCCAAGGAGGAATGTTGGGTGGGATGGGCGGCTCTTCCTCTGGAGGCGCGCAAGGGGGCGGCGGCGGTGGAAGCCCTCAAGGCGGCGGCCTGACTCCTGGCCAAGGCGGGCAAGCGATTGGAATGAGCGCGCAAAGCGCGGGTGGCGGCGCGGGCGGCGGCGCGCAAGGCATGGGTGGAATGCCCGGAGCTGGAGCGGGGGGGGCGAGCTCCATTGTCACGGTTGTCCAATCGGTTTTAACCAAGGCCGGGCGAGTGGCGGTGGACCCGAGAACCAATTCCTTAATCGTCACCGATGTTCCCGAAGTTTTTCCGCAAGTGGATCAGCTGATTGCCGATCTGGACAAGAAAGTTCCGCAAGTGATGATTGAGGCTCAGATCGTTGAAATTGATTCCAATCGCGCCAACGATCTCGGCTTTGAATGGGGCGGCCCCAACGGAGAAATGGGAACTTTCACCGGAGGCCAGAGAGACACTTCTTTTCCGATGGTTCTAACCGGAGCTTCAGGGCAAGCGCGTTTTTTTGATCCCGTCCAAAACGTCATGAGCACCTTGGCCCTTGAAGGCGGCGGCATGATGGGTGGCGGCGGTGGCGGCGGGATGGGTGGCGGTATGATGGGCGGCATAGGCGGGCTGGGCGGTTTGGGCGGGAGTAGTGGTGGGATGTTGGCTATCCCCACGACAGCGCCCGGAATTAACCCCTTGACAGGGCTACCGATGTTAGGATCCAGCGTAATGACCAGCGTCCTTAATTTAAGCCAGCTGACCATTACTTTGCGCATGTTGGTTTCGCGTTCCGAGGCTCGCTATTTAGGCAAGCCAAAAATCTTGACGGTCAATAATACGCCGGCGACCATCTCCATTAATGGAGACACCGCTGTGTATATGGCGGAACAAACGACCGGGGGCGGCATGGGTATATCGCAGGCGTCTTACTCTCCAGTGACGAAAACCACCGGTTTGTCCTTGACGGTGACCCCCCAGGTTAATGGCGATGGGTATATCACGATGATGGTGTCTCCGAGTTTTACGGATGTCCAGCCGTCTGCGGTGGGGAGCCCGACCAGTCCTGTTTATGACACTTTGAAACGATCGGCTAATACCCTGGTTCGCGTCAAAAATGGAGAGACCTTGGTTTTGGGAGGGCTTTTACATTCAGTTGAGACAAAGATGGTTCGCAAGGTTCCCTTTTTGGGGTATATCCCGGTGATTGGGTGGCTGTTTACCAGCGTTCAGGCTCAGCGAAAAAATACGGATCTTGTCATCTTCATCACGCCGACTATTATTAATGATTAGGCCTTGACATATTCGAGAAACCCGCTATACTTCTAAAAGGGGTTAAATATTAAATGGCTGATAGAGCGTTGCTTGCTGATGTGATGGTCGCTTCCGGCTCGCTGACTTCAGAACAAAAAGATAAAGCCCTTAAAACTTCCCAAGAGGCTCAATGCAGCTTTGAAGAGGCGGTTATTAAGCTCGGTTTTGCCTCCGAAGGCGCGGTCACCACGGCTTTATCCAAACAGTTGGGGCTTCCCTTGGCTTCCCGTGAAAATAAGATTTTGATACCGGAAAAGGGCCAAGGGCTTGAGAAACTCATTCCGGAAAATTTTGCCCGGGAACATTTAACGATTCCTCTTTTTCTTGAAGACGGGACTCTGGGAATTGCGATGGTCGACCCCACCAACATCATGCTTCAAGATAATATTCGAGTCCTAACTTCTAAAACCATTCACCCCTTCGTAGCGGCGAAAACCCAGATTTTAAAGGCCATTGATGAGCTTTATGGCGGCAACGGAGAAGGCGGTTTAATTGGGCGAACGCTGGAAGAAGGCAAGAAAAGCGGCGGCGCCGTCGCTGAAGAATCCGATTCGGCAGATGTGCGGGTTGACCTTGACAAAGCCGTTTCGGGCTTAAAAGACGCCCAAATTATTTCTCTTATTAACGCGGTTTTAAAACAAGCCGTGACTGAGAGGGCTTCCGATATTCATCTGGAGAGTTTTGATAACCGGGCGAGTTTGCGCTTTCGCATCGACGGAATTTTGTATGAAAAGAGTTCTCCTCCGAAAGCCATGTTCTCATCCTTAGTTTCACGCATTAAGATTCTTTCGAAACTCGACATCGCGGAAAGGCGTTTGCCTCAAGACGGAACCTTCTCAATTAAACTTCAAAACCGCAACATCGATTTGCGCGTTTCAATTTGCCCTACGGTTTATGGGGAAAAAGTGGTTATGCGTATTTTAGACAAGGGGGCGGTAAATCTCGACGTCGATAAAATAGGCTTTGAACCGAAACAGAAGGCGGACTTTTTAGACGCCGCCCACCAGCCGCATGGACTCATTTTCCTGACCGGTCCGACCGGTTCCGGAAAAACGACCACTCTTTACTCCGTTCTCAATACGATTAAAACCCCGGAACTTAATTTCATGACCATTGAGGACCCGGTCGAAATAAAGCTCGACGGTCTTAATCAAGTCCAAGTTCGTTCCGATATTGGGCTGACTTTCGCCGCGGCCCTGCGCTCCTTTTTGCGTCAAGACCCGGATGTGATTCTCGTGGGAGAGGTGCGCGATCAGGAAACGGCCCAAACTTGCCTGCGCGCGGCTTTGACGGGGCACTTGGTTCTCTCGACCCTGCATACCAATGACGCGATGTCAACCGTCGTTCGTTTAATCGATTTAGGCATAGAACCCTTTCTTTTGTCCGGAAGTCTTCTTTTGGCGGCGGCGCAGCGCCTAGTTCGCATTCTTTGCCCTCATTGTAAAACGCCCTATAAGCCGGATCCTTCTCAACTCGCGTCCGGCATTAAAGAAGCCATGTTGCCTCAAGCTCAAATTCCCAATCTTGCCAATATCGTCTTCTATAAACCGCGCGGCTGCGATAAATGTTCCCAGACCGGCTATATGGGCCGCCGGGCGATCTATGAAATTTACCGCATTATTCCTGAAATGCGGGAAATCATTTATAAATACGGCGGGGATTTGGCGCGGCTTCGAGAGGTGGCGGTTAAAAACGAAATGTGGGATTTAAGAGCCAGCGGCTGGCGAAAAGTTTTAGCGGGGCTCACAACGACGGATGAAGTTTTGTCGGTGACGATGAAGGAATAGGAGGCGGTATGTCTCAGTTTTCCTATGTGGTTCAGGATCCCAGGGGGGAAGCTGTTTCCGGAACCCTTGAGGCGGGAGACGAAAATGAGGCGGTCGCTGCCCTGCAATCAAAGGGCTATTTTATTTTGTCCTTGTCTTCAAAGGATACAAAGACAAGCGCGAAAGGAGTCTCTTTATCTAAAGCGGCGAAAGTTGCCCAGCAAGACTTGATTTTTTTCTCGGAACAGCTGTCCACTCTTTTAACCGGCGGAGTCCCCTTGGTGCGCGCGTTGTCGTTGCTTGGCGAACATACCAATTCTCCGGGGCTTCATGCGGTGGTCGGGGCCGTGACTCAAGATGTGTCCCGGGGAACGGCGCTTTATAAAGCCCTGTCAAAACACCCCGCTATTTTCGATACCCTATGGGTTTCCTTAGTTCAAGCGGGAGAAATGGGTGGGCAACTGCCCAAGGTTTTGCGGCAAATCGCCAATTACTTGACGGCCCAATCGGAACTCCGCGGGAAAATCATGACCGCCCTGGCTTATCCTGCGGTCCTTGCTTGTATGTCGGGAGGGGTCCTCGCTTTTTTCGTCATCCATATCGTCCCGGTATTTGCGGATATCTTTAAACAATTCCATATCAAGCTCCCGGTTCTGACCCAAATGGTCGTTTCTACCTCAGAATTAATTGTTCATCATCTCGGGTTGATTATTTTTGTCGTCATCGGTGGGTATATGGCTTGGAAATCCTATACCTCGACCGACGCCGGAAAAATCGCCAAATGGAATTTGATATTTGGCGTTCCGTTCTTTGGCGAATTCATCAAAGATATCCTGGTCGAAAGACTTTTAACGACGCTCTCGACCCTGATTGAAAGCGGCGTCAGTATTCTCAACGCCATCGCGGTCTTGGAAGGGGTTTTTTCGGCCAATATTATTTTCCAGATAGCCCTGTCCGCCATTAAGGTCGATGTCGCGGCCGGGAAATCCATATCAGCGGCTTTTAGAAAATCGGCGGTTCTTCCGCCTCTGGTCACCGAAATGATGTTCATGGGGGAAGAATCGGGAAAACTGCCGGATATGCTTCAGACCATGTCCGGATTTTATCGGCTCCAAATTGATCAATTTACGCGCCGTTTTACCGCCATTATAGACCCCATACTTGTCGTTGGCATTGGGGGACTCGTGGGAGTCATTGTCTTGGCGGTTTTCATGCCGATATTTAAAATGTCAACGATGGGGGGAAAATGAGATGAGAGCGCGAGGCTTTACTCTTATTGAGCTTTTGGTGGTCATCTTAATTGTTGGAATACTCGCGGCCATTGGCTATCCCTCCTATATTCGCTCGATGGAGACCAGTAAGGCCAATGATGCCGTTGGATATTTGACGATGGCCGGAAACGCCGCTCGCATGTACGCGGTAGACCACAATGGATCTTACGTTCCAGCAGGCACAATTACCGATTCATGCGATGGCGTGCAAACTTGTCCGCAAGGGAATGTCTGTGACTTGGTTTATTGCGGTTATATGCCAGCCGATAATTATAGCGAGAAGCCCTATACGATTACGATTCGAAATTGTAGTCCTAATACCTATTGTTCGCCATTGGCCTCTGTCAATCGTCTCGGGGGCTCTTCCCCCGGCACAAACGCGTCCCCCTATGCATCTTGGGGCTACAACATTGATTCAAATGGAATCATTACTACGAACGGCGCCGCTGAGGTCCCACCCGTTCCGCAATGACAGGCGACCATGAAAGAAACAGGTTCGACCTTAATCGAGGTTTTAGCGGCCGTCCTTTTAACGGCTGTGATGACTTCCGCGGTTTTCAGCGTCGCTTTAGGCGCTAAGGGAGAATCAAAAATTACCGAAGAGCATAACTCGGCGTCTCAATGTATAACTCAACTGACCAATGAACTCCATTCTTTCGTGACGGGCTATTGGAGTTACGGCACAAATTCTTTTAATCCCGTTATGCCGGAAATTTGTGGGCCGGAGTCTTCAGGGTGCGTTTATGGAGGAGGAAATTACTCGCAATGGACTTGGGCATCTTCAGGGGTCACGGATAGCTGTAGTGGTTGCTACGCGTTGTCGACCGGTGTGCATACCCTTACTGTTCAATCTAACGGCTTGACAGGTTTTAATGTGCCTTTTTGTATGCCTCCCTGGATGTGGCAGCCGCCGTACAGCGCGAATTTGTCCTACACGGTAACGTCTCCGCCGATTTCGTCAGGCCAACAAGTTGGCGGCCCCGGAGTTTCAGTCACGATAAACTGGAAAAATCAATGATGAGAAAGGCTTTGGGCTTTACCTTGGTTGAGATGATTGTCGCTCTCCTTCTAAGCTCCATTGTGATGATCGGCCTTATTGACATTACCGCCAGCATGCTTATGCGCCATTTTGAGGGAATTCGACATGGAAAAATTGATAGCGAAACCCTTTATTCCTTGGATCAAATGAGACTTGAGCTGGAAGCCGCGACCTATTACTCTTACCCCAATACGTCGCAGCCTTACGGCATGGCCATTCAAGGCTGCGGAAATTATTCTTCAGCGACAGGAACGCAAATTTATACGGGCGCAGGGGCAACCATGAACTCCTTTGCCTATTGTGTTGAAAATCATTGCACAGGAACCAACCAAGCGTGTGACCCCTCCGGATATGGCGGACCTTATGACCTTGTGCGCTATTCTCAAACAGGAAGCTGTATTTCTCTTTCTTGCGGCGGCAGCGGCGGGCAAACCCTGGTTTACCAAAATGTCTACTTGGAACCAAGTTTTTCAAACCCTTTTTATCTCAATCCGCAATTCGGCGGAATTGATTCGCATATGATCGTGGGCTATCCCGTTGAGACCGGAGTTGAAAAAACTCCGGCTTATTATCAGATTGACACGACTTATATTCCGGATACGGGGCGCCTGCAATGAAAAAAAAGGGCTCAGTTTCTAGGAGTTCCAAAGGGCAGATATTAACCAGCACTATTGTGACCGCTTTGATTGTGGTTATTATCGCGGCCGGCCTTATGCGCCTGGTGTTGATGAGATACATGGCCGCTAATAGAGTGACGCAGGAGGTTAAATATACCCGTTGCGTTCAATTGGCGGTGGCCCAATTTTTTTCAACCTGGGATAGGCTCACTACAGGCGCGAGTGGGGTGACTGATCCCTTTTGCAGTAGCGCACCGCCCCTGTTTAACTGTTCAGGGACCCCTGGCCAATGCAGTTGCACTTGCACATTTACCAGTGGTTCCTTATCCGGCCTCACGGTTAGCGTTACGCCTGGTCCCAATGGTTTAAATCCGCCTTGCACTTTTACGGCGCAAACTACGACCAACACCTCCTCGCCATTTGCTTCGCAGACCCCTGTTTGCCAGTGAAGCGTCAAATATTTGTCACTGCCGATGATTTTGGGGCAAGCCCCGAGGTCAATGCCGCCATTATCCGCGCCTACAAAGAAGGGATTTTGCGCTACACGAGTTTGCTTGTTGACGCCCCGGCGGCTAAGGCGGCGGCGGAACTCGCCCGTCAAAACCCGGGCTTGGGAGTGGGGTTGCACTTGAATTTATGCGACTCAAATCCTGCCCTTTACGGACTTAAATATTTCTTCTTGCCGTCTTGGCGCAAGCGCTTGGAGCCTGAAATAAAGCGCCAGATGGAAAAACTGAAAAGTTTTGGCATTAATCCGACTCATGCCGACGGACATATCAATATCCATATCCATCCCGTTATTTTCCCCGCTCTTTTGAGCGTTTGCAAAAAATTGGGCGTTTCCCGCGTCAGAATTCCTGCCGGAGAATACGGTCTGGGGATGCGCTATTTAAAAAAAGTCGTAACTACTCACGTCACCCCGACGAAAGTCGGGGTCCAGAGCAACGATTTTCTGGGTTCCGGCTTTCGCCGGAATGACGAACCTGAGCAGTTGCAAAAAATCTCTTTAGGAAGCAGAGTTGAATACGCGGCGTTTTGGACTTTGGGAAATTATTTAAAGAAAAAGGCCGAAATAATCGCGCCGGAAATTAAAATTTTTCCGCGCTCGTTTGGCCTTCTGCGTTCAGGGCGCATGAAAGAAGATTATGTTTTGTGGCTGCTTGAAAATCTGCCGGAAGGGGAAACTGAAATTTATTTCCATCCCTCCTTGGACCCGGACAGCCGTGTTGCTGGAGAACGCCCAACTCCGAGCCATCAAACCTTAACCGAGTTTGAAACTTTGATTAGTCCGCGTATTTTAGAGGCTCTAAAACGTTCGGCTGTTTCATTGTCCCAGCGCGAGCTCTGAGATAAATCAAAAACCCAAAGGAAGACCATAAAATTTCTCGGATATGGCGGATGATGGCGAAACTCAGCCCTTGCCCTGCCGTATATCCAAAAGCCTTAAAGATGAGAACTTTTCCAGCCTCCTGGGTTCCGAGTTTTGCCGGCACCATAAAAAACACCGCCTCAAAGGCGTTGGAGAGGGCCTCAATGACCAGAGCCCTAAGGGCGCCGATAGGCAAATTCATGAAAGAGCATATGACCGCGACTTCGATCATCATGCTTGCATATCCAACGGTAAAAAATAAAACGGAAAGCCCCATGCGGATGGGATGGGCTAAGAGATAACGGCGCATATTGCTTCTGATTCCAGAAACGGAGGGGCCGCCGACATCGCAGATAAATCTCCCTTGCTTGTTTTGGTAGGAGAGAATAAACAGCGAAAATGCGATCAGCCCCGCCACAAAGAGGGCGCCCAAAACAATCCAACGAATTTCTCCGTTGCCTAGGGCGTCCATTTTTCTTAAAAGTAAAAAAAGAATTCCAACTAAAATAAAGGCCATTTGCCCTAAACTTTGGGATAGCTTTCCAATGAAAACGCTGGCGTTTTTTACTTCAGAGGAAAGTTCGCTTCCCAAAAAAGGCGGGCGAACGAATTCCCCGGCAACGGTGGCCGAGGGGGTTAGATAATTGACGCCGTCTCCGGCGAGTCTGCCTTTAGCTAACGATATAAAAGGGACTTTGCCTGCGTCTTGGGGGGCGAGCGTAAAGCGCCAGGCCCAGGCATTGAGGCTTTGCTCAAGAATTGGAATGGGGAGAATGGCAAGAAACCCCCAAACGCCGAATTCACGGATATGAGCCAGTATTCTCGCGGGGCCGAGATGCTCGACAAGAAAAAAAAGCGTGATAAGCCCGATGATGATGACGAACCGGTGAAACCAAAGAAGGGTTTTCTTGCCCGCGCTCATCTCTCGGTTGCGGCCAAAACGGGTTCTTCAATGGTTCCGGAGAAGGAATAGGTTTCTCCTCTCCAGGAGACCGCTTGATTTCGCCAGCCAATGGTCCAGGCGAAAAAAACAATGAGTTCGCTCATGGGCAGGAGAAAAAAGGAGAGCCAGTTTGATTTCATTCCGGCAGCGCTTAAAATCCGCTTTTGGGCCAGGAATTTGGCCAGAATGACGGCGGCCATGAGGAGCAGAATAGTTGGATTGAATCCGAAGAAAACTAAAGATAGGGCTAAAAAGGAAAATCCATGGAGAAACAAAAGGCCCAAGTATCCGGAGGGACGGCAGGTATAAATCGTGTGGGCCCATCGAATCTGATGCTTTAGATGTTTGAGAAACCCTGAATCCTCAGTGACGCACTCAACCAGCGACTGGGCGGCCGCGATCTTGAGCCCGGCGGACTTGACGGCTTCGCCTAAAACGAAATCATCGGCTAAATATTGAGCCAGATAGGGGAAACCGCCGATATTCTCAAAAATATTCCGCCGGATCAACATCGCCGCTCCCATGGCAAAGCGCATTCCGTAAGCATAGGCCGTCATGGCTTGGGGGAGAAAATAGGCGTTGATGGACAAAGCTTCCATGGTGGGCCAGAATTTGAGGCTTTGAGCTCCTTGGTAAAACGAGGTGACTAGCCCGATTTGAGGATTTAGAAGAGGTTCGACCATTTGCTTTAGAAAATCCTTTTGGACCCGGACATCGGAATCGGTGATCATTAAAAATTCATGCTTAATCAAGGGTTGGGCGGAAGAAACGTTATTGATTTTTGGGTTGAGACCGAGAGGGGGATTGTTTCCTGAAAATACGATCTGAATGTCTAAACCGGGAAATTGATTTTTAATTTTTTTTGCGACGGATGCGGCGGGATCATTGGGGGTCGCGACGGTCAAGATAATCTGAAACTCGGGATAGTCCATTTCACAGAAACTCCTCAGATTTTCAAGAAGCCCTGTTTCAGCGCCCTTGAGAGGCTTGAGAATGGTGACCGGCGGATAAATCTTGCTTTTGAATGGGCGCTTTTTTATGACCGATGGCGCGGCAAAGGCGGTCAAGAGGGAAAAGGCGATTGAAAAGAGGGCGATGCCGTCAACGGTAAGGGCTAAAACTCCATGAACGGCGCTCGGTCCGAAAATCATGCCAACGCCTAAACGGACGCCATGTCTTTTGCGGGAGACGCCGCTTGAGCGGTTTTTCGGTTGCGCAGGTATTGGAAAAACTCTTTTCCTTCCCGCAGACGGCGGCGGCGCTCGTTAGGATCTTTGAGCATTCCGGCCAGTATTCGCAATATGGGTTTCGGGCGGGCATAAAAGCGGGAATAAAAACGCAGTACCGCTTGCTCGATTTCAGCGCTTGAAAGATGCGGGTAGTGAAGGGTGCAGGCTTGGGTGCCGTCAGCGCGGGACAGGGCGCTTTCGTCATACCATTTGTTGGCCATGGCTTGACGATAGAGTTCGGTTCCGGGATACGGCGCCGACAAGGAGACTTGGATTGTCTTAACGTCGAGATCGCAGGCGTATTTCATCGTTTCTTCGATGGTTTCTTTGGTTTCTCCAGGAAGGCCAAGAATGAAGCAGCCATGGATGACGATGCCGAGTTCATGACAATTTTTCGTGAATTCCCTGGCGATGTCGGTGCGGACGCCCTTTTTGATGTTGTTGAGAATTTGCTGATTTCCCGATTCATAGCCCACCAAGAGGAGTCTCAACCCGTTTTCCCGGAATATTTTCAGGTATTCATAGGGGATATTGGCTCTCGAGTTGCAGGCCCAGGTGATGCCTAATTTTTTTAGCCCCTTGGCGATTTCAACAGCGCGCGATAGATTCGCGGTGAACGTATCATCGTCAAAAAAGAAATCTTTGACTTGGGGGAACATTTCTTTGGCGCGCGCCATTTCATTAAGGACGCTTTGAGCTGAGCGCACGCGGTAAAGATGCCCGCTGACGGTTTGCGGCCACAAGCAAAAGCTGCAGCGAGCCGGGCAACCGCGTCCGGTGTAAAGAGACAGGTAAGGGTGGCGGAGATACCCGTTGAAATAATTTTCGATGGTCAAGTCTCTTTTATAGACGTCAATGACCGAGGGCAGCTCATCCATGTTTTCGATAAGCGGCCGGTCGTTGTTATGCGTAATACCGCCGTTTTTCCGGTAGCTCATTCCCAAGATACTCTCCCAGGGCTTTCCTTGGGCGATTTCAAGAATGGTGTAGTCGAATTCCTCGCGCGCGACAAAATCGAGATGCGGAGCGGCTTCCAATGATTCTTGCGGTAAAACCGCGACATGGGCGCCGACAAAGCCAATCAGTATTTGAGGATAAGCGTCTTTAAGAGCTTTGGCGACCTTGACGTCGCTGTCGAAAGAAGGGGTTGAGGTATGGATAATGCAGAGTTCAAAACCTTTCGCCCTTTGAATGACTTCGGTCAAACTCAGATCATCGGCCGGAGCGTCGATCAATTTTGAGCTTGGAATCATCGCCGCCGGCTGAGCCAGCCAAGTCGGATACCAAAACGACCGAACCTCCCGGGTGGTTTGATAGCGGGAGCCCGCTCCGCCGTCGAAGCCTTCATAAGAAGGAGGGTTTAAAAAGAGCGTTCTCATTGTGTTCATAGGAATATACCTCTTATTTAGGCGGCGGCCGGAATCAGTTTAAGGGCGGCTGTTTCAATCGAGAAGAGAGCGGCGGTAAAGAATAGATCGCCCAAAGCTGAATTTCTCAAAAAAGGAAGAGCAGCCATGTAGCAATTGATAAGGCCGGAGGCGTTATGGGCATAGAGGCCGGAAGTCATCCAGACGCCGAAATTGGTCAGGATGAAAAATAACAATGAGCTTCCCAGGCAAGCGGCGGCCACCATCTGCGCGTTGCGGCGTTTCTTGAGAAAAAGTCCCAAGGCCGAGACCAAGATGAAAGAAACGTAGACAAAGGGCATTGTCCCATGGAAGCCCAAAAACAAGTCGCTTAAGAAAAGAGCGCCTAAGGGAACGGTTAAGGCTAAAGCCGGGGTTAAATAAGCCCCGCCCAAAAGAGCGATGGCCGTGAGAGGCGTGACGTTCGCCGGATGCGGCAAGAGGCGCGCGACGGCGCCCATTAAAATGACGCTGACGCTGACTGATACTGTTTTCTTGTGGTTCATATGTTTTTATTATACCAAATTAATTAACTCCTCATTAAAAGGAGGCTTCCCTCAAAAAGAAGGATCGAAAACGCGGCAAGCGCGATTTGAGACACTGGGTCGGGAGTGACGAAAATCGGAAGGGCGAAGCAAGCCAGATAAATTTGCCGCCAATATCCCCTTAAGAGCGATTTTTTGAGAAGGCCGGCGTGGTTGAGCGCATAAAGAATTAGCGGAAATTGAAAGAGGATCCCGCAACCGAACATCAGGTGAACGACAAAGCGCAAATAATGTTCAAGGCCGATCAAGGGCTTGATTCGGGGCGTTCGGTAAGCGAGTAGAAATTTAAGCGCGGCGGGAACGGCGACAAAGAAGGCCAAGGCGGAGCCAACGAGAAAAAGAAAATAGGAAATAGGGAGCATCGTCAAAATTCGTTTTTTCCAAGGTTTGGAGAGGGCCGGGGCCGCGAAAAGATAGGCTTGTCCCAAAATAAGAGGCAAAGTCAAGATAAGGCCTGCAAAAGATGCAACTTCAAGACGGGTAAAGAAAGCTTCGGTCGGGCTCATAAAGACCAGATATCCCGCGGGTCTTGCCAAAAACGAGAGCAGGGGGCCTGAAAAATAAAATCCCACAACGATGCCGACGGAAAGGATGGCGACGGAAATGGTGACTCTTCTTCTTAATTCATCAAGATGCGATAAAAATGGCATCGTCGCGTCTTTTTTGAGGGGCGCTTCAAGAACCTCGACGTTCATTGGGAAAAGATCGCCTCTTCCTTGCCCTCAAACCACGGAAGGCGCACAACCTGGATTCCTAGGGTTTTGACTAGGCGTTCCGTTTCCTCATCCGGAAGCTTTTGATCATATCCCAGGGCAAGAATATCGGGTTTTTCTTCAAGGAGAGACTTGGCAAAGCTGTTTTCTTCGCCCACCCGGATGGAATCGGCGATTTCTAGATCCTTGAGCCACTTAAGCCTAATTTGAGCCGGAACGGCGGTGGGCTTTTTGTTGTGGCTGTCGCTGGATAAAACCACAACCAACTCATCTCCGAGGCTTCGCGCTTCTTTGAGCATCTTGAGATGGGCTTTGTGAACGCGGTTAAAACATCCGGCGGTGAAAACTTTGCGTTTAGCGCTCAAGGTTTCGGGAGGGCGTCCTGAACCTTGGCCGCTTCAATTTTTTTGTCGTCTTCCAAGCCTTCTTTGAGGCCTTGCTTGAACATATTCACCGCGCGTCCGCATTGCTTGGCAAATTCCGGAATCTTGTTGGGGCCAAACAAAACCAGCGCTACGATTAAAACAACTAGAATTTCTCCAAAAGAAAGATCCATGTCATTCCTCCAAAGAGACGGTGGGACAGTTCCCGCCTCTTTTATATATCATATCACGAAATGGAGCCTAAGAGCCGGTCCCCGTGGCACGGATTGCGAACCCTTGGAGTCGCGATGGCGGCGTTTTTCTTGGGGGCCTGCTCGAATAAAAAAATAGAGGGGGGAAGCGGGCGCGCCTATTACCAGGCTTTGAATTGCCAGGTCTGCCACCGAATTGGAACGGAGGGCGGCGCCCAAAAAGGTCCGGACCTTTCTTTCGTCGGTTTTCGAAAAAGCGCCGATTGGCTGAACCTTTGGCTTAAGAATCCCCAGGCATGGAAGCCGCAAACGCCGATGCCCAACTTCCATTTGTCCTCATCCGCGCGAAAAGCCTTGGCGGGGTATTTATCGAGCTTGAAAGGCCAGGTTTGGGATGATCACCGCCCGTGGAATACTCCGGAGCTTCTCCGCAATCCGGTTTTACGCGGGCACATGATTTATATCCGAGTCGGATGCGTGACTTGCCATGGAATTGAAGGCGTCGGCGGGTACCCTGACAATAATGTGGTTGGGGGGCTCATCCCGCCGCTTGATTCTGTGTCCCAATCATTTACTAAAAAAGAATTAGTTCAAAAAATAAAATTTGGAGCGATTCCCCAAAAAGCGGGTCCCAAAGGCCCAGCGCCGCTTCTTCAAATGCCTGCTTGGGGGCAAGTCCTTGGCGACGGCGAAATTTCTGCGGTCGCTGATTATCTGCTTTCGCTTAAATCCAAAAAATCTTCGTCCGGAAATTGGTAGGATGAAACCCTGATATGGCGATTGCAAGCTTGCGCGGGCGGGTGATTGGCTCCGAGAATGAGCGCTTGGTGCTGGAGGTCTCGGGGGTAGGCTATGAGGTTTTTGTTTTTCGGGGGGTTTTAGATCGGATTCGAGAAAAAGGAGAAAATGAGACTTTATTCCAAATCGTATCCGTGTCCGGAATGTACGGCGGCGGAGAAACCCTGTATGGATTTTTAACGGCGGAAGAAAAAGAGGTTTTTCTCCTTTTTAAGGATAATATTCCCGGCGCCGGAGCCAAGAAGGCTATGGAGTATGTGGAAAAAGCCTCGAAATCCTTTCCTGATTTTCGGCGCGCCATTATCGAAAAAGATTCTAAAGTCTTGGGCGGAATTTTCGGGTTTACCGCTAAGACCGCTGATAAACTCATTGCCGGGCTTAAAGATAAGATAGGAGAATTGTCTCTGTCTGGTTCTGAAAAAATGCGCTATTCTCAAATGCCGGCGGATGGGGCGCTATCCCAAGCGCTCAGCGCCTTGTCGGCTTTGGGATATAAAAACATGGAAGCGCGAACGGCCTTGCAGGCCGTCATTGATGAAAACGGGGCGGCGCATTTGGGAGCGGAAGAAATTGTTCGCCTAGCGCTTAAGAAACTTTAATGAATGATTCTTCGGATTCTGTTTTGACTCCCGAAACATCGGCGGGAGAAGAGGTTTTCGATAGGGCCCTTCGCCCTAAGACCTTGGAGGAGTTCATCGGCCAAGAAAAGCTGAAGGCGAATTTGAGGGTCTTTATCGAGGCCGCGCGTAAACGCAAGGAACCCTTGGACCACTGTTTGTTTTATTCTCCGCCGGGATTGGGAAAGACGACGTTATCCTACATTTTGGCGCGGGAAATGGGCGTTAATTTGAGGACTTCCTCCGGACCCATTTTGGAGCGTGCCGGGGATTTGGCCGCTCTTTTGACCGATTTAAGCGAAGGCGACATTTTTTTTATCGATGAAATCCACCGCTTAAATGCGGTTGTGGAAGAGGCCTTGTATCCCGTGATGGAGGATTTCACATTTTTTGTTTCAACCGGCAAGGGCCCTTCCGCCTCAACCTTGAAATTAGCGGTTCCGCGTTTTACCTTGGTAGGGGCAACGACGAGGGCAGGGCTTTTGACTGGGCCCTTGCGGGATCGCTTCGGTATCGTCGGAAATCTTGGTTTTTATGATAATGGAGAACTCGAAAAAATCATTCTCCGGAGCGCGGGAATTTTAAAGATTCGCGTGCTGGATGAGGGGGCTTCCGAAATCGCGCGTCGCTGTCGTCAAACGCCTAGAATCGCCAACCGTATTTTGCGCCGCGTGCGGGATTTCGCCGACATCAAAGGCCGGGGGTTGATTGACGGTCCCATCGCCCGCTATGCGCTGGACGCTCTTGAAGTCGACAACGCGGGCCTGGATGCGATTGATCGCCGCCTTCTTCTTGCGTTGATTGAAAAATTTTCCGGAGGGCCGGTCGGCCTTGAGAACTTGGCGATTGCCATTGGGGAAGAGTTGGACACTTTAACAGATGTTGTTGAGCCTTTTTTGATCCAATCCGGATTCATGTCGCGCACCCCTAGAGGGAGAGTCGCCGCTCAAAAAGCTTACCGGCATTTGAATTTCCCCGTTCCTTCCACGCAACAAGATGCCGGACTTTTTTAAAAAAATTATCAAAATTAGCCGCTTTGTATTAATCGCGGTTTTTTTTATCCATTTGAACGCTTGGTCGCATGAACGAGCCATTCGCGTGGGAATTGTTCCGCAAGCGGATTCATTCGTTTTTATTCCAAAAGGTCATTACCAAACAGTTGATTTCTTGGGGCGCCCAAAGACCCTCATTGACGGAAAGACTTACACGGTCAAGCCGTCGGCAAAGCTCTTATCCTTGGACTTGTGGACCTTGCCGGCCAATGCGTGGTTTCGAAGTCAAGATCCCAACGCGGCTTTATGGATCGGCAATAGGCGCTATCCGGGAAATTTTCTCATCCTTTTAAATTCCAATAAGACGGTCACGGGGATTGAAATTCTTGGGATTGAGACTTATTTGTTGGGCGTTGTCGGGCATGAAATGGACGGGTCTTGGCCGCTCGAGGCTTTAAAGGCCCAGGCGGTGGTGGCCCGGACGTTCGCGTATTTTCAGCTTGAAAAATCTCACCCGCATGGTTACGATCTTGGAGACGACGCGGGATATCAAATGTACGGCGGCGTCAAAGAGACGCCGAAAAATATTATTTTGGCGGTTAAAGAAACGGAGGGCGAGGTTTTAGGATACAAAGGAAAGTTGTTGAGCGTCTACTATCATTCCTGCTGCGGGGGCCACACTGCGGATGCGGGATGGGTGTGGGGGCTTAAGCATACGCCTCGACCCTTGAGGGGAGTTTCAGATCCCTACTGTAAATTTTCCCCTTATTACCGCTGGAAGATTTTTTTTAGATCTGATGAAATCAAGGCGGCCCTCGAAAGTCGCCGTCTTTTAGGCGGAGCGCTTAATTTTTTCGGCCTTGGGTCCGAGAAATACGACTACGTAAAAAATTTCAAGGCGCAGATTGGAACGACCCATTTGGTCGTTGGCGCGAACCGTTTTCGGTTGGCTTTGGGAGCTTCCAGCCTTAAGAGCGTGAGGATTTTTGGTATGGAAAAGGAAGGTAATGGCGTGGAATTTTCCGGAGGGGGCTCCGGACACGGGGTCGGCTTGTGCCAGTGGGGGGCGCGCGGGCAAGCGGCGCGCGGCAGAAGCTATGAAAAGATACTGAAATTTTATTTTCCGGGCTCGGTTCTTTCTGTCGTCGAGTGAAGACGGATTTTTTTGATTTTTTTGACCCTTGCCTCTTGAATCTTCGTTTTAGTTCTGTTAATCTGTTGGAGTCATTGGCTGGGCAAGGGTTTCAAGTGTTTAAAGAAAGGGGAGGACTGTTATGAACTATCATTTAAAGCGAATTAATCCGTATTGGCACAATCACCCGATGATTCCCACGGGGGTCGCTGTGGGGGCCATTTGCGCAGCTATGGGTTTTGCCGCCCAGCGCCCCGCTATTGAAATTATAGGCGTGGCCATCGCGGGCTTGTCTCTCTTTGTGGCCGTTAAGCCTGTTTTTTCCCTTTTGTTTTGTCTCATCGGGCTTTTTGGGGGCGTCAGCACGTTTCTAATCGCCCCCGGCCTCAATGCCGACAGCTTGACGGCTCCTCTTAAATTTGTCTCCATCATTCTCTTCACCGCTTTTTATGCGGCGTTGATGGATGCGATGCTCTTGGTCGTGGCGGTGATTTACAATTTTTTGGTGGGCCCGGGCGGTCTTTCGGGTCTCCATATCGAATTATCCGAAGCGGAGGCGGAGGAAGAGGCATAGATGAAAATCAACGCCATTTACGCCTCGCGCGAGCCTAATCGCGCGGCTGTTTTAGTCGAAGCGTTATCGGCGAATCAATTTTCGGTTTCCATTGCGCAAAAATCCAAGGAGGTTTTGGATCAACTCTCCAAACAGAACGCCGGTCTTCTCTTGATTGGGGAAAAGTTGACGGATTTAGACGGGGTTGCGTTCGTAAAAAATTTAAGGACGAAGGGGCCGTACAAGCAAATGCCGGTCGTTGCCGTGGTCGAACACGGGGAAGCCCAGGCGGCGGCGCCGCAGCGAAGCGCTTATGCCGCTTTTGGGAAAAAGCCCGTGGACGCGATTCGCGTTAAATTTTCCAGCGAGGCGGCGGCCAATGGCGCGGCCGCGCCCGGATCTTCCCAGGCCGTCATCCGTCTTGCATTTTTTAACGCGGGAGCGGATGAGTGCTTGTCGCTTAATTGGGACGCTGCGGAGTGCGTGGCCCGCATTAAGGCGCTTCTTCGACGCACCCAAACAACGCCTTCCGAAGAAATCATTAAGATGGGAATAATCGAGCTTAATTTGACGAGCTATACCCTCCATATCAGCGGGAAAAAGGTCAATTTGACTTCCAAGGAACTCGATTTACTTTATGTTTTTTTAAGCTCATCTAATCGCGTTCTGAGCCGCCCCTATTTAATTGAGCGCGTTTGGGGTTATAACTATTTCGGCTCCCCTCGAACGGTGGATGTTCATGTGAGGCGCTTACGGGAAAAATTGGGTTCCGCGGCGAAATATGTGACGACTATTCCCTGCGTGGGCTACAAACTGATTCCACCAGGTTCCGAAATGCGGAGGTAGCGAACATGACGAAACAAAATCATTCCAAGCTTTTGGTTATTGACGACGACGCTCATCTGCGCGAAAGTCTGGCCGAGGTTTTGGAATTGGACGGCTTTGAGTGTTCCTTGGCCGGAACGGCCAAGACGGGTCTTGAATGCGCGGCGAAGATCAACCCCGATATCGTCATCATGGATATTCAATTGCCGGATTCTTCCGGGTTTCAGATATGCCAAGAATTGCGTAAGCGTTCTAAAACGACGATCTTGATCATGATGACGGGGCGCTTTTTGTCATTGGACGAGAAAAAACAAGGTTTTGCTCTGGGGGCGGATGATTATCTGACAAAACCCTTTGATATCGTCGAACTTTCCGCGCGGATTCGACAAATGTTAACTCGCCGGAAGGGATAGTTAGGGTCAAGGACCCCTAGCGGCCTCATGCCATTACCCTCTCAAAGAGGCAGACTTGCCTACAAGATTCTCCTCTGGTTTTTGATCATTTCCCTGATCCCGATGGGAGTCGCGGGTCTCTACTTGATTGATATTTCCCAGGCTTCCCTCCATCAGCAAATTTTGGGAACGGAGAAATCCTTGGCCCAAAGTTTTGCCGAAACGGTTTATAAATATATCGCGACCTATCGGGATATTTTGGAAGAATCTGCGGCATTGCCCCAATTTGCTTCTGGAAATAAGTCGGAAGAGCAATTTTATCTGAAGCATCTGATGAGTCTTCATGTCGCTATTCTTGAACTTTCCGTTCTGGATTCTTCTGGGCATGAAGTCATTCGAGAAGGGCGGTTCCTCGGGCCTAACCCGCAATTGCGCAACATGGAATCCGAGGGGTTTTTTGATACGGCTTTGGCCAGAGGGGAATTTATCGGCGCTCTTAAAAGGTTTCAAGGCATTTACCCGACGGTGACGATTGCGGTTTCCATTGGATCCGCGAAATCTGGGAAAATTCCGTCCGGGATATTGGCCGCGAAAATCAGCCTCAACGGACTTTCCTCCATGCTGTCGATGGAGTTTCCGCCTTCCAGCGCAACCTCGGCCGCCGTTGCCGCTCCAGATGGATTTTTAATCGCCCATTCCGATCCGGAAAAAGTCTATAAGCCTGATGCGCGCTTAAACAGTGAAATCCTGAAAATCCTTACGACCCAGGTCGCCGATTCCGGCGGCGGGGAAATGACTCTTTCAAACGGCCAAAGCTTTTTAAGCGCTTATGCCGACGTCAACGGTTTGGATTGGATCGTCTACGTTCAGGAATCCATTCAAGCCGCTTATCACACGGCCGCTCGAATGCGCTCTCAAATTCTGCGGCTTTTGATTTGGGTCATCATCGCTATTATCGTTTTATCCTTGGCTGTTTCCAGGCACATCACGCAGCCATTGCGCGCTCTTAAGGACGCCGCGCGGAAAGTGGGGATGGGCCAATTCGAGGATTTTCCAGAAGTGTTGACGACCAACGATGAAATAGGGGACTTGGCTCAGGCGTTTTTGTCCATGAGCGAGTCCTTAAAAGAGAAGACTGGCGAACTCGTCGACACCAAACAGGAGCTTGAGCGCTTGAACCGGACCCTTGAAAAACGGGTCGAAGCGCGCACGCGGGAGCTTAAAGCGGCCCAAGAAGAGCTCATTAAAAAAGAGCGTTTAGCCGCGATCGGGCAAATGGCTTCCGTGGTCGGACATGAGATCCGAAATCCGCTGGCCGTCATTAATAATTCCATCTACTTCATCAAAACAAAGTTGGCTTCCGTCTTGTCTCAAGACCCGAAAGTTTCCAAACATGTAAAAATTATCGAGTCCGAGATTCAGCAAGCGAACGGGATTATCAACGAAATATTGACCTATTCAAGACAGCGCGAGCTTCAGCCTGAACCGGTTAGGCTCAATGATTGGCTGGAAGAACTATTGTCGGTTTATCCGTTTCCGCCGCATATTACGCTTCAGAAAATTTTTGTTCCGTCGAATCCTCCGGTTGAGATTGATTTAACTGAAATGCAGCAGGCGCTTAGAAATCTAATTGGAAACGCTATTGAGGTGATGCCGGAAAAGGGAATTTTGGGTGTGAAGACCTTTTTGTCCCAAGCCAATATGGCGGCGATTGAAATTTCAGATACCGGCCCCGGCATTCCGCAGGAAACATTGGAAAAAATATTTGCTCCGTTTTTTACCACCAAAGCTCGCGGGACGGGCTTGGGGCTTGCGGTCGTCAAAAAAGTAATTGATCGCCATGGAGGGAAAGTTGAGGTGGCAAGCATCGTCGGTCGAGGCACTGTTTTTCGCCTTCATATTCCCATTTCTCAAAAGGTTGAGGCATGACGGAATCAAAAGTTCGCATTTTGATCGTCGATGACGACCCGCATATTCGCGAGTCTTTGTTTGACGTTCTTGAAGATGCCGGCTACGAGGTTTTTAAGGCATCCGGAGAAAAAGAGGCTTTGTCCGAGGTCCGAACGCATTCCTTTGACGTGATCCTGATGGATTATAACTTGCCGAACTCAACCGGAATCCAGGTCATCAAGAAAATCAGAAAAATCGATTTGAAAAGCCAGATATTGATGCTGACGGCGGATCGGACTCAAGAAACCGCGGTCATGGCCATTCAGGAATCCGTGGCGGATTTTTTGGTCAAGCCGGTCGACGTCGATCACCTCAAACACGCGATTTCAAACTCTCTGGAAAAATTGCGCCTGATGCGGGAAAACGAGCGGATGTCTCTTGAATTGAAAAAAACCAACGAGAACTTGGAACATTTAGACCGGATGAAATCCAAGTTCCTTTCGATGTCTTCGCATGATTTGTCGAACGCCTTGATGGCCCTTCAGGCCAGCTTCGAACTTCTTTCTCAAACAATCAATCCCTCCGAAGAACAGAAGAAAAGAATGACCGCGATTTCTTCGAGCATTAGTCAGTTGACCCGCTTGACTGCCGATCTGGTCGATTGGGCTTCCATTGAAAACGGAAAATTCAGGATTGAGCGGGAAATGTGCAGGCCGGAGATCCTTTTGCAGGAAATTCTTCCGGGCTCTCAAGCGCGGGCGCAGGCGCGGGGGATTAAGTTCACGGAAAAAATAGAAAAGTCCTTGCCCGACATCTACGCCGATAAAAGACGCATTTCCCAGGTTCTCAATAATTTGCTTGAAAATGCCATTCGCTATACTTCGAAGGGCGGGGAAATTTCAGTTTATGCGATGCGGGCCTTAAATGAAAACTCAAAACCCGCCATTCGATTCGGAGTGAAGGACTCCGGAGATGGAATTTTGCCGACCGAACTCAATAAAATTTTTCAGAGCTTCTATCAAGGCCCGGATGCTTCGAAGGGTGGACGTCTCGGCTTGGGATTGGCCACCTCGAAAGAAATCATCGAAGCCCATGACGGGAAAATGGGCGTTGAAAGCGAGGGCATTGGCCACGGCGCGACCTTCTTTTTTACGATTCCAACCTCGAAAAATTCATGACCGGCTGCGTTCCTTGCTCGCGAAGCGAGAGCGTGCCGAAACATCTTGAGAAAAGGCGTTATGATTCGGCCTGCGTTCCTTGCTCGCGAAGCGAGAGCGTGCCGAAACATCTTGAGAAAAGGCGTTATGATTCGGCCTGCGTTCCTTGCTCGCGGAGCGAGAGCGTGCCGAAACATCTTGAGAAAAGGCGTTATGATTCGGCCTGCGTTCCTTGCTCGCGAAGCGAGAGCGTGCCGAAACATCTTGAGAAAAGGCGTTATGATTCGGCCTGCGTTCCTTGCTCGCGGAGCGAGAGCGTGCCGAAACATCTTGAGAAAAGGCGTTATGATTCGGCCTGCGTTCCTTGCTCGCGGAGCGAGAGCGTGCCGAAACATCTTGAGAAAAGGCGTTATGATTCGGCCCGCCGAATAGGATGGTTTGTCCTCCCTTTTTTCCTTGCTTCCTGCGCCACGGTCCAGGTCCCCATGTCGGTTACCTTTCCTCCGGCGGTTGATTTGTCTCCGTATCGGCGTTTTGCGTTCGGCGATATGAATGGAAACTCTGGGCGTCGTTTTCAGGACGCCTTGGCAACGGATTTGGCGCGTTCAAAAAAATTTAATTTCATCAATCGGGACCGGCTGAATGTGTTGGTCGCGGAATATGATTTGACGCAAACTCAAAATCCGACAAGCGCCAAGACCGGCCAAATCGCGATTGAAATTCATGATGCGGCGTTTATTTCTGGAACGATCAATAAAAATTACTATGAATTTGTGAGGGAGTCTCCAGATACCTGCCAGCGGAATAATCGCGCCCATCCGTGCCCTTTAAGAACGCGCGTGGGCCGGATTCGCATTGGCGGACATTTGGATGTAATGGATGCGGCAACCGGACGATTGATCCATTCACAGACGATAGCCAAGGTGTGCCAAGCCCAAAGTCAAGCTAAAAATGCCTTTCCTGAAGCCATCAACCGAGCGCAGCTGGCTGAAAATTGCGTCAATTCCGCCGCCTATGATCTAGCGGCGCTTTTCTTGCCCTCCAGAAAAATGTTTTATCCGGATTTTAAAAAAGTAGGAGATATCCCGGCTGTTGCCCAAGGAATCAAGGACGTGGAGGCCGGCAAAATAGGAGAAGCGGCCAAGGATTTTAGCGCGGCCCTTAAAGACCCGAAGGCGACGAGCCGGAATTTTAGTAAAAAATCCTTGTCAGAAATCTATTGGGACGGCGCGCTGGCCCAAGAATATTCCTGGCAGTTCGGCCCGGCCCTGGATTCCTTGAAAAAATCCTACGCGCTCAATCCCCTCGCGGAAACGCGAAAAGAGGAGTCGCAGCTTCTCGGCCTTGAATCCGCGCGGAGAAGGCTTTTGGGCGTTACTCCGCTCATGCTGGCGGTTGAGGGTGGAGCTTTCAACCAGGTTAAGGCGCTTCTTGAAAAAGGCGCGGACCCCAACGCTCAGGACGTTTCAGGCAACACCGCTCTAATGGGGGCGGCGCAAAAGCGGAATTTGCCCATGGTTCAAATTCTTCTTCGCTATGGGGCTTGGCCCAGCATCAGAAACAATCAGGGACTAAGCGCTCAAGACATGTCCCGGGATCAAAAAATTTCCAATTTGTTGAGCGAGAATTTTTCAAAACCATCCGCGCCGCGGCAAGAGGGGGCTTTGCCTTCTCCCAAGGCCGTGATTCATTCCGATGTGGATCAGGTTCCCTACCATTTTCCCGAAGACCCGTTTAAAATCGCCTTGGTCATCGGCATCGAGCATTATGAGAACAATCTCCCCTCGGCGGATTTCGCCGATCATGATGCCGAAGTCATGCGTGAACATTTAATGGCTTTAGGTTACGCTCCGCGCCACATTCATTGGCTCAAAGATCAGCAAGCGACTCGCGCCGCCTTGGTCAAGAATCTGGAAGGCTGGCTCCCACAAGTCGTTTCTTCCTCAGCGACCGTTTTTGTCTATTATTCCGGTCATGGGGCGGCGGACCCGGAAACTCATACAACCTATTTGGTTCCCGCAGATGGGGATTCCGGTTATCTTCAGGAAACGGCTTATCCTCTCTCAAGGCTTTATTTGACTCTTGGAAAATTGCCCGCCAAACAAGTGATTGTCGCTTTGGACTCGTGTTTTTCCGGTAGGGGCGCGCGGTCTTTATCTCCTGCGGGAGTGCGGCCTTTAGTCACTTTATCTCCGGTGGTTCCTTTAGTGGAAGGGGTGGTCGCGATGACGGCGGCTTCCGGGACTCAGATTGCGGAAGTTCTCAATTCCGAGGGACATGGCCTATTTACCTATTATTTTTTGAAAGGTCTTAACGGCCCGGCAAAAAACAAGTCGAATAAAATATCGGTGCAGTCGTTATACCGGTATTTGCGTCCGCAAGTCGAGGATGCGGCGGGAATGAAAAACCGCACGCAAACGCCCGAACTTTTACCCGGAAGCGTTGCCCATTCAAATGCCATCGTTTTAGTTCCATGAATGAAGATAGTCCTGATTTAAATATTCCGGTCGATTTCGATTTGGAATCCTATCGCTTTTCCTATCCTGAGGAATTGTTGGCCGCGAGTCCTCTTGATAAGAGAGATGATTGCCGCCTGTTGGTTTTAGACCGCTCTTTAGGAACGGTCTTTCATGAACAATTTCACTCGCTTCCCAAGCATCTCAAGCCCGGGGATTGCTTGGTTCTCAATGAGACTCGGGTCTTTTCCTGCCGCTTGGTCGGCAAGAAAAAGAGCGGCGGAAAGGCGGAAATTCTTCTAACCCGAGAAATCAGTCCCGGATACTGGGCGGCATTGGGTTCGGGTTTTAAGAAGGGGCATGAATTAATTTTTACGGGCAACCTGACGGGGCAAATTGAAGGGTTAAACGAGGATGGCGAGTATTTGATAAGGTTTGACCGCGAGGATATCCAGTCTTACATGGAGCGTAATGGTTTGCCGCCTCTTCCTCCCTACATTCTCAAAAAAAGAAAATTTTCGCCTGCGTTCCTTGCTCGCGAAGCGAGAGCGTGCGAGGGCATCTCGGGGAAAGATTTTAGGCACGCGCCCGTTGCGGAATCATCCGAAAAAAACGATCAAGAATCTTATCAAACCGTTTATGCGCGGAATTTGGGCTCGATTGCCGCTCCCACCGCCGGGCTTCATTTTACGCCGGAGCTCCTTCGGGAAATCGAGCGCCAAGGAGTTTTCATTTGCCGGCTGACCCTTCATGTCGGACGCGGAACCTTTAAACCGATTGTTTCAAGAGACATTCGCCGGCATAAAATGCTTCCGGAATATTATCACGTCAATTTGGAAAATTCGCGGAAACTAAAAGAGGCTCAAGAACGCGGCGGAAAAATAATTGCTGTTGGCACGACAGTCGTGAGAACCCTTGAGACCTTGGCCAAAAATCAAAACAGAGACGGTCCCATTTCTGAAATGTCCGGCTGGACCGATCTTTTTGTATATCCGGGGTATCCGCTTAGGATGGCGTCGGCCTTGGTGACCAATTTTCATTTGCCGGAGTCGACCCCTCTTATTCTCGCCGCTGCCTTTGCCGGGCGAGAAAAATTGCTTAAGATTTACCAGGAGGCTTTTCTTTTGAAATACCGTCTCTTTTCTTACGGCGACGCAATGCTGATTTTGTAGGATTTGTATCAATGGGATTTAAAATTATCGGACGGGAAGGTCGCGCGCGAGCCGGGGTTTTAAAAACCGCCCACGGGGAAGTCGAGACTCCCGTTTACATGCCGGTCGCGACCCAAGCCTCGGTCAAGGCTTTATCACAAGAAGATTTGGATTCCCTGGGGGTCAAGGCTATTTTGTCCAACAGCTACCACCTTTATCTAAGACCGGGAACCTCGGTGATAAAACAAGCGGGCGGTCTTCATCGCTTCATGAAATATGAGGGGATGATTTTGACTGATTCCGGAGGTTTTCAAGTCCTTAGCCAAGCGGATTTAAGAACCATCGATGACTTCGGCGTCTCTTTTAAGTCGCATATCGACGGCAGCGCCCACCGGCTGACGCCGGAAAAAGTTATCGCCATACAATCGGAGTTGGGCTCCGATTGTTGGACGGCGCTGGATGTTTGCGCGCCCTATCCTTCGGATGAGGCGCAGACTAAATTAGCCCTTGAACGCACGATGAGGTGGCTCGATCTTTCTGAAAAGACGTTTCTTCAGAAGAAAGCCGAGGGCTCTGAATCTCTATTTTTCCCGATCCTGCAAGGGGGATTTTTTGCGCCTCTGCGCTTACAAGCGGCCGAACACATGAGTAAAATCCAGGCCGATGGAATTTCTCTTGGGGGCTTTTCCGTAGGGGAACCGAAGGCATTGACTTGGGAGATTCTGGGAAAGACAACCGAAGTCCTTCCTGAACAAAAACCGCGTTATCTCATGGGAGTGGGAACTCCAGAAGACTTATGGGATGCGGTTTCTTTAGGCATCGATATGATGGATTGTGTTTGGCCCACAAGGGTCGCCAGGAACGGTCAGGTCATGACCCGCGTTGGGCGCTACAATATCTCAAACAGTTTTTGCCGGACTAATTTTGAGCCATTGGAGTCTTCGTGCTCCTGTTTTGTCTGCCGAAGATATTCGAAGGCTTATTTGTCCCATTTGCACCGGAGCCGCGAGCTTTCGGCCCATCGTTTGATTTCCTACCATAACATCCACTTGATGCTGGTTTTGGCCCGCGAAATCCGGCAAAGCATCTTGGATGGAAACTTCGCCGAAAAGAGACGTGAGTTCTTTTCCCGGATCAAAAAAGATTCAAAAGACGTTCTGGCCCTTGTCTCGTAAAAGAGTTCTTTTATTCTTTTAGGCTGTTTTGTGTCTGTTGGGGAACGGAAAGCTGCGAATAATCGGGTTCGGTCCCCATGTTCCAGAGAGCTTCGAGATATTCCACTAGGGCTCCGAGATAGGGGTCTTTCAAATAGACCGTATTCTCGAAATTATGGCGGTTTCCGTTGAAGCTCATGTTGGTTGAGCCCGTGGCGACGATTCCGCCGGATTTTCCGTCTCCGATCACAAGCTTATTGTGGAAAAGCCCGGTTTCTCCGGCGCCGGCTATGACGCGCACTTGAGCTCCGGCGTCTTTTACTTTTTTCATGTCGGCGATGGAAGCCGGGTTGTGGGATTGGTGGATGTCGGATAATATACGGATAGACAAGCCATTGTTGAGTTTTGAAACGATGGTTGAGACCAAATCAGGCCAAGGATAGAAGCCGAACATTCCGATCAAGGCGTCTTGTTTGGAGGCATTGATGATTTTTGCCCACGCTTCTCCGGTTCCTCCATTAGGCGAGAAGGAAGCGATGGGAAGAGAAACCCCGTTAAAATTTTGGCCCATGATTGGGTCTGTGGGAATCGGGCTGGTGATAGACGGTTCCTCGGGGTCTAAGTCGTCGGAATAAGGGCGCGCGACGCTTTTCGCCCAATTGAAGAATGTCTGATAGAGGGCGATAATTTTTTTGTCATCAATAAAAACCACGTTTTCCCAATTATTTTCCTGCGAGTGGGTTGAATAATTGTAGGAGCCGGTCTCGAGTATTTGGGAACTCCCAAAAAAATGAGGGACATTCCAAATCCGGAACTTAGCGTGTTGAATTCCGATGCTTCCCAAGCCTTTGAGTGCGTAAAGTTTGAGATTTGGGTTTCCTGCATTGGACTCATCCACCAATTTTTGAAGCTGAGGACTGCGGGTTATGCTTCTCTGACGCATTTTTTCAGGGAAAAGGTTGGAATAATCCGCGATGATTTCAAATTTCTTTCCCTGTTTGAGCCCTTGGAGAATGGAGGCGACGTCCTCATCCAAGGTTTCTTCATAGAGCATGATTTGAGTCGAGTTGGAGGCGTTATTTCCAGCGGCGAGTATTGCGGGAATATCGTCTCCGGTCCCATTGGGAACATTGGGGAAAAGAGTTCTCTTCACGTTTTGATTTCCAATCTTGATGAGATCATTATGCGTGGGAATAAAAATATGCGGGAATTGAAATTGTAAATTTTCGGAGCGAAGATTGAACTCCCGCGGCGTCATGACTTTTTGAGTTTCCGCTGATTTAAGCCACAGCGGGCCTTCTCTTGGCGCATCAACGTTGAAGGCGGGGTCGCTTAATAACTTTTCATCATTGGAGCCTTGTTGAGGATTTTTGCCGCTGGCCCAATAAGGTTCGAGAGTCTTTGAGATGTGTTGAGCTTGAATCGAGGCAAGGGTTTGGGAAAGTCTGTTGATTTCTTTTTCTTGCTGAGAATCGCGGATATAGATTTTGGTCAAGGGCGTTAAGATTTGATCAAGTCCTTTGGCCTTTTCAAAGGATTCTTGAGAGAGCGAGGAATGTCCCGCATCCGAGGTCAAACCCTCTGCGTATCTTTGGATAGATTCTAAAACCTGCGCGGCCGATTTTTTTCTGCCTTTTTCCAGAAGCGCGGTAATTTGAGAGAGAAGAGCTTTTTGGCGCTGCGGATTCTTGGAGGATAGGAGGGCGTTCAGCCGTCCCTTGATTTGAGCCTTGGCTTTTGGGTTGAGGGCGTTAAATAAAGGCGCCAAAAGCCGCTGCCCTTCGGGGGTGGAGGCGGTTTTTAAAACCGAAACCCACTCGGAGGTTTTTGCCTCTTCATTTAAATTAAAAGACGGATTTGCGGACCATTGCGAGAAGCTTTGAAGGGATGCGCTTAACCCGGCATTGGCGTTCATCGTAAAGAGCGGTTGGGTGAGAAAACCGGTTTCCGCGGGCATCGCGGAATTGAGCCCTGCGAAGGCTTGCGCCGATGACAAGAAGAGAATAAACGCAAAAACGGCGCGCGGGGTTGTTTTTAATGGAGTCAGGGGTTGCTCCCTTGGGAGGGCTGGCTTGGAGCTTTGTTGTCGCCATCCCAATTGACTTGGTTGAGAATGTGGGCCAAGCGTACCCCCGCCATCTGAAGTCGCTGATGGGCAATCGGCTGCATTTTTGCTTGGTAGTCGGCGGGTAGGACCAGCGGTTGAGCGCTTGGCTGGCCGTTTAGCGATTTGTAATAGTCCGGATAAATCGTGTTTTTGGATATGTTGAAGCTCTCTCCGATCGCGTTATTGATCGTGGTCTCAACGTCGCTGTCAATCCAGCTTGCCACTTCGTTTGCGGGGAGAGAATTCAAATCGGCGAGCAACTGCTGGGCTAGGATGTTTGCGGCGCCGGGTGTCTGGTTCTGCCAGCTGGTTTTGTCGATCAAGTCATCCCAGAGTTCGTGCAGCCGTTCAAGTTTGCCCTCAAATTGAACGTTTTCGGTATTGCCGCCGGCGTCATTATTATTTTCAGCGGTGTGCATGGGTTGATGCGCGTCGCCCACTAAATGCACGACATAAGACAGCGCTATAATTCTCCTATCCCGCCATAAGGCGTCCGCTTGCGCGGACTCCGCCGATGAGGCTTGCGGGTTTGGAGCCGGTCGTGGGGCGCTTAATTGGGATAGGGCGAACTTGATTTGCGCATGAATGCAATCCTGAACCGAGTCTCCCATAAACTGGGCGGTGGCTCCGGAGGCCTGCTTGTCGCAGTCCGGGTATTGATTGAGCTCATCGGTTGTCGGGGTCTGGCTGACATTTTGTTGGATCGGAATATTCGTGAAGTGCCATGAGCCGGTGGCCGCATCCTTTGCCAGCGTCCGCGAAAGAAGCCCTCCGAAGTTCGTGGGGCCATAGCGCAGCGTATCCGGGTAGTTTGAAATGTCGGAAAGACTGACATTGGGCCCAAGAATGCCGGTGATAGCCGCTTGGGTTTGCGGATCCAAACGGGTCTGGGCGATATCGGAAATAGTTTCATGTCCTTCCGGTCCCCAGCTGAAAGCCGCGATAGGGCCAAAAAGAAGGGCTACCGCTAATGGCGCAATTCCTGCGAGTCTTTTTTTCACTTTGAATTCCTCCCGACGATTCTTTCTAGATCTTCTTTTTGGAGAGTTTCTTTCTCCAAAAGTTCAGAGACGACGCTTTCAAGCGTTTTTCGGTGGGTCTCTAAAAGAGTTTTGGCTTTAGCGAGGGCTTCTCCTGTGAGTTTTTTGACTGCCTGGTCCATTTCACGGGCCGTTTCCTCGCTGTTTTTTCGCACTCCGGGAGCGCTGATGCCGAAAGTGAGAATGCCGACGGTTGCATCCATAATAAGGGGGTTGTTGCGGGTTTCAGCGGAGGGCAAAAATTCTGGGGCGGGTTTTTTCCAAGGCAGATTTTTACGGATATTCTCAATCAGGAGATGGACGCCTTTCAAATTCCCTTTGGTTGGACTTAGGGCGTTCCGGTTGTTTCCATTTTGGACTTGCGTCAGGGAAGGAACAAATCTTCCCTCAGCCTGTTTTTGATTTGTGGCAAAGACGTTGCCAGGAATTGGGGCTTCGGCGCGGAGTATCTTTTTTTCCTGCCCTATAATGAGATGAAGCTCTTCTGGAGACTTTGATGGGGGAAGGGAACCCAATTCAGGCGTTTCAAAATTAATCTGGATGGGGATGGCGGCGGTTTCCGTTCGTGGAGCCCCCGTGCGCTCGATTTCTTCCCCGGCGTGAAAAGCTTGCGCCAAACTTGGCATCGGCAGAAGCGCCGATAAGACAATGGCTAAGGCTTGGTCCCTCAATCTTTTCACCATAGGCATAGTCTAAACCAATTCCGCGCAAGTAAACAGGGCCAAAAGGCCCAGTATGGCGCGGGCCAAAGGACCTAGTGTTGGGCCCCTGAAATACCTAGAAATTATGCCTATTGACAGAAGGCACACAACGTATTACACTTTAAATGATGAAGCCCTTCACTTGGGATGAACGGAAAAACGAGTGGCTAAAGTCGCAGCGCGGGGTAGGGTTCGAGGATGTGGTCTTTTGCATCAGCCGGGGCGCGGTATTAGACGTCTTGGATCATCCCAACGAAAAGAAGTATCGCGGACAACGTATTTTCTTCGTGGCGATAAACGACTACGCCTACTTGGTCCCGTTCGTTGAGACGGACCGTGAGATTTTTCTGAAAACGGTCATTCCAAGTCGTAAGGCGATGAAGAAATATTTAGGGGGCCAACCTGATGCCAAAAATGACTAGAGAGGAAAATGAACTTTTGCGGTCGGTGGAACGCGGAGAGTGGAAGTCAACGCGGCGACTTAAACCCGAAACCCACCGCTACAGCCGCTATGCCCGCGCCGCCCTCCAAAAGGACAAGCGCATTAACATTCGCATCTCGTCCAAGGATTTGGAAGGAGTGCAGAAAAAAGCGGTCGAGGAGGGCCTGCCCTACCAGACGCTGATTTCCAGCGTGATTCATAAATATGTTTCCGGTTCGCTGATGGCCCGACCTTGAGAGAATCTTGCCTCATGTACAGCTATTCCCAAAAGGTTTGAGCCGGCTGAGACTATCCTGCTTCGTCCAAATTCAGGGCAAGGTTCTGTAAGCCAGCGCCGAAGCGGTGCCTAGAGCGTAGTTAGCGGGCCCAGCAGTAAAACGTTTTTTTGAGGTAGCGAGAATTCTGGGCCCTGAAAATTCGCTTGACATCGCGCGTTAGTCCTGCTATTCTATTTACATAGACGTGGAAATGCTCCGCTGCCGTAAAATATCTTCATAGCGAGGTCAATAAAATGTCAGAAATTCAATTAACGGACGCCGGTTTTGATAAGGACGTTCTTCAAAGCGCCGAGCCGGTTTTAGTCGATTTTTGGGCGCCGTGGTGCGGCCCGTGCAGAATGCTGGCTCCGGTCGTCGAGGAATTAGCCAAGGAGTACGCGGGGAAAATCAAGGTTGGCAAGCTCAATACCGATGAACAGCAAAATACCGCCAGCCGCTATCAGATTTCCGCGATTCCGACCCTTTTGTTTTTCAAAGGCGGGAAAGTGGCCGAGCAGTTGGTGGGACTTCATTCGAAAGCCGAAATTAAGAAGATTCTCGATAACCTTATTTCCGTTCCGCAGCATTGATTTAAACGCCTCAACGTTCCCGCTCCGCCTGTTTTGAGGTGGAGCGGGCCGGTTTGCCGTTCGACCCGCGTGTATCCTTTATGAAACCCCGTATTTATCTCATTGATGCCCATGCTTACCTCCATCGGGCTTATCATGCTTTGCCGCCCTTAACCAATGCGGCCAAGGAACCCGTGGGAGCGCTTTACGGCTTTGCCCGGATGCTGATTTTGACTCTTAAAAAGGAGAAGCCGGATTATATCGTCGTTTGTTTTGATTCTCCGGGGCCAACTTTCAGGCACGAAATTTATAAGGAATACAAAGCCACGCGAAAAAAAATAGATGAAGACCTTTTGGTTCAATTGCGCGCGGCGCCAAAACTGGCGGAGGACATGGGATTTCGCTGGTTGGCCTCTCCCGGCTATGAAGCTGACGATTTGATGGCGACTATGGCCCAGGCCGCTGAGAAAGAAGGAATGGAAGCGGTCCTTGTGACGGGAGACAAGGACGCCCTTCAAATGGTGGGGGAGGGGATCAAGGTTTTGCGCGATGTCAATAAGGGAGAATGGCTGGATGCGGGCGGAGTGCAAAAAAAATTGGGAATTTCTCCGCTTTCGGTCGTGGATTACCTGGCTCTGATTGGGGATTCTTCCGACAATGTGCCTGGAGTTGAGGGAATAGGCCCGGTAACGGCGGTAAAACTTATTCATCAATATGGGAATTTGGACGGAATTTTTCAAGCGGCGGTGTCCGGCGATCCGGGCCTCAACCAAAGAGCGCTCCATTCTCTTTTGAAGGGCAGGGAATCGGCGTTCGCGGCGTTGCGCCTTTTAGAGCTTAAAAAAGACGTGCCGCTGACTCTTAAACCTTCGGAATGCGCTCATTTATCTCCTGATCCGGAAAAATTGAAAAGCAGCTTTTTACATTTCGGCTTTAGTTCCCTGCTTCAAGAATTTTCCTTGTCTGAGCCCAATGGACACGTTCCCGCGCCGCCCGAGGAAAAAACGGCGTTTGTCTTTCAGGAGAAGACTTTTGGAGATTTAACCCCCGCCTTTATGAAGGCTCAAGAAATCGCCGTCGCCGTTTCTTCCGAGCCCGATAAATCCGGACTTGCCTTGGCCTTGCCGGATCGACAAGTCGCTTTTTTGACGGGGGCCGAAATTAAAGCCCATCAAACGGATTTATCCCATGTTTTTAAGTCTTCTTCGCTCAAAACCGCTTATGATCTTAAAGAGGTTTATGCCTTCGCCGAGGAAATGGGGCTTTCTCGTCCGGAACCCGCTTTTGATGTCCGGATGGCGGCTTATTGCCTTAATCCTGTGAGACCCCGAGAAGGCGCCTTGGATAAAAAAGCCGATTGGAAAGAGCGCCTTATCTGGAAATTGGGGGAGGCTTTGAACGCCTCGACTCTTAAGAATCGCCTCAAGGAAGAAGGTCTTCTAAATCTTTATGACGATATTGAGTTTCCCTTAATCCACGTATTGGCTTTAATGGAAGAAGAGGGAATCGGGGTTGATCAGCCGTATTTAGAAAAACTCTCCAAGGAATTTGAGGAAAAAATCGCGAATATTCAAGAAGAGATTAATCGCGAAGCCGGGTTTCCTCTGAATGTGAACTCTCCCAAGCAATTGGCCGAGCTTTTGTTCGACAAATTGGCTCTTCCCGTCGTTCATAAGACCGCCAAGGGCGGGCGCTCAACGGATGAGGATTGCCTTAAGATTTTAGCGCAAAAGCATTCCTTGCCGGAAAAAATTTTGGAGTTCCGCGAGGCCTTCAAGCTCAAGTCGACCTATGTCGACGGCCTTTTGGCCCGGATTGATTCAAAGACCGGAAAAATTCATACCCATTTCGATCAAGCGGGGGCGGAAACCGGAAGGCTCTCAAGTTATGATCCAAATCTCCAAAACATCCCTATTCGAACCGAAGCGGGGCAGAAAATTCGCCGCGCCTTTGTCGCCGGGAAAGGCCGCCAGCTTGTTTGCGCCGATTATTCTCAAATCGAATTGAGGATTTTGGCGCACGTATCGAATGACGAGGCCTTAAAAAAAGCTTTTGAAAAAAACGAGGACATTCACGCCTTGACGGCCGCGGCAATTTTTCACGTTTCGCCTGAAGAGGTGGATGCGGAGATGCGAAGGCGCGCGAAAGCGGTCAATTTTGGAATCGCTTATGGTCAGACGGCTTTTGGCCTTTCTCAAGAACTTCAAATACCCCAATCGGAAGCCGCTTCCATCATCAAAAAATATTTTGGGCGCTATCAGGGCGTGTTCCGCTGGATTGAAGAAAATTTAGCCGAGGCGAGAAAAGAAAAGAAGACCAAGACATTCTTGGGGCGCGTGCGCTATTTGCCGGAGTTGGACGCAAAAAATACGGTCCTTCGCCAATACGCGGAAAGATCCGCGAGAAATACTCCGGTCCAGGGCGCGGCTTCCGACATCATCAAAATCGCGATGATTCAAATCGCTCGGGCTCTCTCTGAAAAAAACGAGTTTCATTCTAAGATGCTTTTACAAATCCACGACGAATTGGTGTTCGAGGTTCCGGACAAGGAAGTGGATGGGTTTTCCCTCTGGGTTAAGAAGATGATGGAAGGCGCGGTTTCTTTGGATGTTCCCTTGGTGGTTGCGGTCAAGGCCGGGCATAATTGGCGAGATTTGGAGGTTGTAAGATGAGCCCCGAAGTTTTTTCACATGAGCCGATGAGCTATAGGCGACTTCCTCCGGCGCTAAAATCCCTGATTATCGCCAATGTCGCCGTTTTTATCGTCGCGACCCTAGTCGGGAATTCTTTCTTTGAGCTGTTCGGCCTGGTGCCCCACCGCGTCTTGGCCGACCGTTGGGTTTGGCAGCCGCTTTCCTACTTGTTCGTGCACGGCAGCATCATGCATCTGCTTCTTAATTTGTTCGCCCTTTGGATGTTCGGCGTTCCGGTGGAGACGCAATGGGGTTCAAAAGATTTCCTGAAATATTATTTTATCTGCGGCTTGGGCGCGGCGGCGGCCTCCGTTATTTTGTCTCCGCATTCGATGAACCCTGTGATTGGCGCTTCCGGCGCGATTTACGGGCTTTTGGTCGCTTTCGCGATGCTTTACCCCGATGCTGTCGTCTATCTCTATTTTTTAATTCCGGTCAAAGCCGCTCATGTGGCGATTCTCTTTGGGCTCGTTGAGTTTTTCGCCGGCGCCACCCATGCGACGCCTGGAATTGCGCGTTTCGCCCATTTGGGCGGAATGATCACGGGATATCTTTATTTAAGATGGTGGTGGGTTCTTAAAATCAAGGTTAAGTCTTTGTGGCGGGATTCTTTTTCTGGAAGCGCCATTCGCCCGGGAATTCGGCGTACGGCGACTTCTTCTCAACAGAAACCTGCCCCGAAAGAAGAAGCGGGTTCCTCGATGGGTGAAATCGATAAGATCTTAGACAAGATTCTGGTCAGCGGCATCGATTCCTTGACGGAAGAGGAAAAAGCGATTATGCGCCGCTACTCCAATAAAGGAGGCAACGCCTAATGAGGCGCCGGTTTTCCATAGGCTTGACCGGGGGCATCGGTTCGGGAAAAACAGAGGCTCTCCGCCGTTTTTCCGCCTTGGGAGCCGCAACTATTTCCTTGGATGAAATCGCGCATGAGCAGTCTCGCCCCGGAGGACCGGCTTTCTTGAAAATGATCAGGGCTTTTGGACGCCAAATTTTAGATGAGTCAGGCTGCATTGACCGGAAAAAAGTAGCCGACCGGGTCTTCTTAAATTCTAATTTACGAAAACGCTTGGAACGTTTGACTCACCCTTTAATCCTTAAAGAGATGCAAAGCCAAATGAAACTTTTGTTCGGGATTGTGGTGGTCGATGTCCCGCTTCTTTTTGAAGGACGCCATGAAAAAAATTTTGACGCGACCTTGGCCGTTCTCGCGCCGGCCAACGTTAGGCTTCATCGCGTTTCTAAAAGAGACCGGCTTTCGCCTTCGGAAATAAGAAAAAGAATGTTTGCCCAGATTTCAGATGAAGAGCGCATGAAACGCGCAGATGTCGTCATCGATAATGACGGAGACTTGGCCGCCTTTCACCAAGATGTTAAACGATATTATCAGGCTTTTTGTTTAATCGTAACTACTCAGGTCACCCCGGCGCAAGCCGGGGTCCAGAACAGCGATTTCCTGGATTCCGGCTTGCGCCGGAATGACGAACCTGAGCAGTTGCATTTAATCAATCAAGAACAAAGATAGTCCCTTTCCTCATAATCTTAAGGTCGGGACAATGCCATCCCTAAGAATTATGAGGAAGAGGCATAGAAAAATTAGGAGAATAAGTATGGAAACAACCACTCAAACCTCGGCGGCTCAAAATTCGCCTCAAACCACGGGACCCCAGCCCGCGACTGCGCAATTGGACGCGACTCAGCTCTCTAAGATGACGGTCGCCGAACTTTCTCAAATCGTCAAGGACCTGAAAATAGAGGGCGTTTCCGGCCTTCGAAAACAGGAGATGATCGCAAAAATTCTCGAAGGGCAGTTGAAGGCCAACGGCATGATTTATGACGAAGGCGTTCTCGAGATTTTGCCGGACGGCTTTGGGTTCTTGCGTTCCCAGGATTATAATTATTTGCCGGGGCCGGATGATATTTATATTTCGCCGTCCCAGATCAAACGCTTTGGCCTTAGAAAAGGGGACACCGTCGGCGGGCACGTCAGGCCTCCGAAAGATGGAGAGAGATTTTTCGCTCTTTTGCAGGTTAAAAAGATTAACGGAATCGAAGCGGAAACAATGAAAGACCGGACGTTTTTCGACAACTTGACCCCGCTTCATCCGAACAAGCGTTTCACTCTTGAAACAGAGCGCGTGGAATTGACGACCCGTCTGATGGATTTAATCGCGCCTATAGGTAAGGGGCAAAGAGGCCTTATCGTCGCCTCTCCCAAAACCGGCAAGACCGTGATTCTTCAAAAAATCGCCAACGCCATCGCGGCCAATCATAAAGGGGTCGTCATCATGGTTTTATTGATCGACGAACGTCCGGAAGAAGTAACCGAGATGCAAAGAGGCGTCAAGGGGGAAGTGATCGCGTCGACTTTTGACGAGCCGGCGGACCGGCACGTTCAAGTCGCCGAAATGGTGCTTGAGAAAGCCAAAAGGCAAGTGGAACTTGGAAAAGACGTCGTGATTCTGCTTGATTCCATTACGCGATTGGCGCGGGCCTACAACACGATTACCCCGTCTTCGGGGCGGGTTCTCTCCGGCGGAATTGAAGCGACTTCTCTTCAAAGGCCCAAACGCTTCTTGGGCGCGGCCAGAAACATCGAAGAGGGAGGATCGCTCACCATCATCGCGACCGCCTTGGTCGATACGGGAAGCCGCATGGATGAAGTCATCTTTGAGGAGTTTAAAGGGACCGGCAACAGCGAAGTGTATCTGGATCGGAAACTGGCTGACAGGCGCATGTTCCCGGCTTTTGAGATTAACCGATCCGGAACGCGCAAGGAAGAGCTTCTTCTATCGGAAGACGAGATCAACAAGATGTGGATTCTACGCAAGGTCTTGGCTCCGCTTTCATCCGTTGAGGCGATGGAACTGCTGAGAGACAAAATTCTTCAGACAAAATCGAACGCCGATTTCCTCAAGTCCATGGAGTTATCCAATCTCAGCGAGGAATAAGGGCGTGGAAAGAAATCCTCCAAGCCCTAGCGTAGTGAGTCCAACGCTTCTTTACATTTGGAAAGGCCGTAATTCCGGCGCTCTCCTCACCGTCATTCCGGCGCAAGCCGGAATCCAATTGGAAACCTGGACCCCGACTTTCGTCGGGGTGACGAATGTAAAGGAATTTTTAGGACACTGCACTAAATTGGCGTTTCGCAAAATTGTTTTTCTCCTTCTAGGCCTTGGCTTGGGGCTTTTGCCGCAGGGCCGGCCCATTAATCCCATGAAAGAAATCGGCAGGGGGTGATGAATACTTTTCGGACGTTTTTCATTTTTCTCGGGGTCGCCTTTTGCATGGGATATTTCGTGAGGGAAGTCCGGGCCGCGCCCGCTCCGCTTTTATGGCAGGAGCATTACTATTTTGACGCGCTTCTTGAGGCGCGCGATCGCCAGAGCCGCTCGGAAAGCGATCCCAATTTGGTTCCGGTTTTGCGCTCAATAGCGGGAGAGGCCTTGCAGCAAGCCGCCAACGTCGGGCAAATTGATTCCTACGTCAAAACGCAATTTGGGAGCCTTCACTATGCCTTTCATCAGGAAGATTCGGACGCAAGTCTTAAGATCATAGGCCTTAACCTCAGCACTCTTGGGCAGGGAATGGTCCAGGTCAAAAATAATTTGGCTTATCTGACGGTGCGTTCCAATATCGCTTTTTCTCAGGCTTTGCCGGATCCGAAAATTTATCAAAACGCCTTGTTGATTCTCGCGGAAGTCAAGCGCCTTCAATTGGAAGTAAACTCTTTGTATTTAGACGCTTCTTCCAATGACAAGGTGATTAAATCCCATGCGGATGAGGAGTCCCCTTTGTTTATCTACCAGTCTCATTTCTTCATTCGAAGCCTCTACAGCTTGCAGGGAGAAGTCTTTGCTCTGTATAATTCTGCTTATGACATTGCTTTGCGGGCTCGTTAGGGTTTTAAGCGCCGTTGCGTTGGCGGCCGCGGGGCCGAAGGCGCAGCTGGTTCATTTCAAGACTCCTGACGGATGGACTATCGCCGGAATGTATTATGTTCCTCCCAAAGCGAGGGGGGCGGTCGTCTTGGTCCACGGAGTTGGCGCGGGGTTTGGCGAGTGGGACCCTTTAGAACCGAAACTTTGGAAAATGGGACTGGGCAGCTTGGCCATTGATCTAAGGGGGCATGGGAAAAGCGCGAGGGCGGGAAAGAAAACTTGGAAGGATTTTTCCGATTCCGATTGGGTTTCCGCCCAAAGAGACGTTGAGGCCGCGGTTCGTTTCTTAAACCGTCACGGAGTTAAAGGAAAGCGGATCGGTTTAATCGGCGGTTCCATTGGGGCTAATCTCGCCTCCCGCGCCGCTGAAAAACTGCATCTTCCATGGGAAGCCCTTCTTTCTCCCGGAGAAGATTACCGCGGAGTGCGGCTTCGGGTCTCGCGAAACGTCCGCATTTGCGTCGCGGCTTCTCCCCAGGATTCCTATGCGTTTCAAACCGCGTTGTCCTTGGTGACGGCGCCGAACGTGGTTTTTTTGCAATCTTCTTCCGGACATGGAGCCCAGATGCTGGCTCACCCAAGGTTTGTTGAACGACTATTGTCCTGGATATCCCGTAATTCAACTGCTGTTAAAAAACCTTATGTCGGTGGATATTAGCCTCAATGAGACTCACCATTCACCGCGGCGCTAAAGAAATTGGCGGGTCCTGCGTTGAGATCACGGCGGGCCGGACGCGGGTCATCGTGGACCTCGGGATGCCTTTGGTCTCGCCTTGGAACAAGAAGGAAAAACTCGAAACGCGCGGTTTTGCGAAAAAATCATCACAGGAACTGCTCGATATGGCCGTACTCCCGAAGGTCGCCGGACTTTATGCGATGGATGGGGGCGGGGCTGCGGTCGACGCCGTGCTTCTCTCTCATCCCCACCAGGATCATTACGGGCTTCTTGGACATATCCGGCCCGGAATTCCGGTGTATCTCAGTGACGGTTGTCGCCGCATCATCGAGGCCTCGGATATTTTTCTTCCCATCAAGGCGAATATCCGCAACCCCGTCGTGATTGATGACCGCAAGCCGGTGAAGATCGGCGACATCACGGTCACGCCCTACCTCATGGACCATTCCGGCTACGGCGCGCTGGCTTTCCTCATAGAAGGAGACGGCAAGAAGGTCTTTTATTCCGGCGATTTTCGCGCTCATGGACGTAAGGCAGCGCTCTTTCCGAAGTTTGTGCGCACAGCTCCGCAGGGCGTGGACTGCCTTCTCATGGAGGGAACGACCCTCGGGCGCGAGGGCCGCGCGCCGGAAACGGAGACCGATATCGAGGAAAAAATCGCCGGAATCGCCCGCCGATATAAAGGGATCAAGCTCGTCTACGCCTCGGGACAAAATATCGACCGCCTCGTTTCCTTCTACAAAGCAGCCAAGAGTATCGGTGGGGTCTTCGTCGTGGACCTCTACACAGCCTTCGTTCTCGACTCCTTGGGGAACAAGAATATCCCTCATCCCTGCGCGAGTTGCAGAAACTTGAGGGTACTCTATACCAAGAATTATGTGATAAAACTGGCGCAGGCGGGGCGCGAGGACGCCGTCAAGCGCTATCGCGGCTCGGAGATCACGCTGCGGGAGATCGCGAAGGCGGGGGAAAAGGCTTTCCTGATGTATCGGGAGTCCATCCGGCCCAAGATCGAAAAAATCGGGGACTTAAAGGACGCGGCCATGATCTATTCGATGTACGAAGGCTATAAGCGGGAGGAGTCGTTCAAGAAGGTTCAGTCGTTTCTGGATGAGAACAAAATCATGCTTGAAACCGCGCACACGAGCGGCCACGCCTCTTTCGACGACCTCAAACGCTTGGCCGCGGCGCTCAAGCCCAATGTCCTGACCCCGATTCATACCTTCAACCCCGAGCGCTATGCCGAGCTCTGGCCCAAGGTTCGTTCACTCAACGACGGCGAGACCTTTGAGCCGTGAGTTGGTGACGGGAGGTCAAGAAAAGATACGCCAGCCCTATACCTCACCCTTATTGATTCGCTCAGATGTCTTATATGCGTCAACCATCCCAAAAATCCAGAAGGAAATTATAGGTAAGACTCCGAAAATAAAGGGTATGAGAAGCACCGCAGTCAACGATCCCATGAATATGCTTCCAATTCCCATAAACCCTGCCCATATCAAGAGGATCACGAAGACGAAGAAATATAAAAATCCTTTTATGAATTGCCCATTATAGATTTGGCCTAGACCCACACAACAGAGCGAAAGAATGGCGGCAAGGCCGGAACTTTTCTTCGGGATATATTGTGGCTGGGGGCGCACCCCTTTCTCAAGGAACTCACCGCAGTGCTTGCATTTCTTTGCGTCCTTCAGTATCTCTTCGCTACAAAATGGGCACTTGGTTGTTTCTTCCATTATTAGGATTGTAAAATAAAAAACTGGACTTATCAAATGCAGTTTGACATTCGCGTATTGACTGTTCGTTAATTATGTATATTGTGGACGTAACCATGCCAGTACAAGAGTCATCCAAAGATTGGGCGCGGCTCCGCAAATGTCCCTCAGAGGCCAGTATCCGTGAAATTTGCCGCCGGGTTGACGATGATTCCTGGGAAAATGCGAGTCCGAAACTTGAAAATAAAAAAGCGTTCGTTTCGGGAAGGTCTCCTAAAGATTCCAATGGGAGCGGGCCAGAGGCTCGTTTGGAGCGGCGATTGATCGAAGAGGTTCGTACGGTTGCGCTACCAAGGCAACGCAAAGGGATATCGACCATAACATTCGTGGCGTCGGCGTTCCCCGTTGGTGCAGGCAAGCGCGGACAGATAGATCTTCTAGGGGTTTCTGATACAGGTGGCGTAATTGTTGTCGAACTTAAGGCCGTCTCAAATAATCCTTGGTGGGCAGTAGTTGAGGTGACTGAGTATCTTCTTCGTTTGCGCGCCAATTATCCTCGCGTTAAGGCCTGGCTGGAGAATAAATGCAATGTGGCCGTCGGCACCCTGAAGTCTAGCCGAGGTTTGGCGGTATTGCCGCAAGGTTTATTTCGCGAGAAAGAGAAAGAATCTAATTTTGCAAAGGACTTGGTGAAGGCGCTTCGTAAGAAGGAGCTTAATATCGAGCTATATGAAATGGGCTATGAGGGGAGTGGGCGCTTGCCGCAATTTCACAAGCTAACGAAATGGATGTGTGTATTTGGTCGCAAAAACCCAAAACGTTAGTGGTAGCAATTTGCTGATCGATCCGAAGAATGTCCATTTGTGCGCCCTTGCCACCTCCAATTATTACAAGGACTGGTATTTGTCACCAGTGACGGACACAATAAATAAGGACACTGTTCGATAAATTTCTGCGTATCCATCACGGGAATGTGGACTGCCTGCTCATGGAGGGAACGACCCTCGGGCGCGAGGACGCCGTCAAGCGCTATCGCGGCTCGGAGATCACGCTGCGGGAGATCGCGAAGGCGGGGGAAAAGGCTTTCCTGATGTATCGGGAGTCCATCCGGCCCAAGATCGAAAAAATCGGGGACTTAAAGGACGCGGCCATGATCTATTCGATGTATGAAGGCTATAAGCGGGAGGAGTCGTTCAAGAAGGTCCAGTCGTTTCTGGATGAGAAGAAAATCACGCTTGAAACTGCGCACACGAGCGGCCACGCCTCTTTTGACGACCTCAAACGCTTGGCCGCAGCGCTCAAGCCCAATGTCCTGACCCCGATTCATACCTTCAACCCCGAGCGCTATGCCGAGCTCTGGCCCAAGGTTCGTTCGCTCAACGACGGCGAGACCTTTGAGCCGTGAGTCGGGGACGGGAGGTCGTGTGCCACGCTGGGACACCCGCGCTCCTATCGAATTCTGACTAAAGCAATTTTCCCCACCGGTTTCGGTTCCACCTGAGGGACCTGGTCGGCGTTGTTGTCGAGACTGGCGGCGGCCGGAACCTTTCGCTTGAGATATCGCGACAGGGATCCCACCGTCACATGGCCAGCCCTCTTTGCTCCTCCATCTATTCCCTTCAGAAAGTAGTAGGTGAAAAGCCCGTGACCAGTCTTCTCATCCGGCCCCGCCTCCTGGTCGGCTTTTGCGGCAGAAAAGGCGATCAGCTTCCCAGTCCGTGGAAAGCTCCCTTCCTTAACAACCGTGACAAGGGCGCGCACGCCCTTCCCTATGACGGAGCGTCCGGGCCTCCCGGAAAAGCAGGCGTCTAAAGCGATAAGGACCCGTTTCGCATGAAGACGGTTGAGATCATTGTAAAAGCTGGTTTCACGGTAGGCGGTGTCTCTTAGGTCGTTGGGATTTC
The DNA here is from genome assembly GCA_021846045.1 of bacterium. Taxonomy (GTDB): domain Bacteria; phylum Elusimicrobiota; class Elusimicrobia; order UBA1565; family UBA9628; genus JAKAQV01. Next base: position 82,554 of record JAJZCM010000003.1, read on the forward strand.
CTCCGGATGGAACGAGGTAGGTGTGACCATGAGCCCCCGGAGCTCCATGACCCGAGAAATAGACCCAGACGGTTGAGTCCGGCTTTGCGTTCCGCCCGAGCCAGCGTATCCCTCCCTTGATTCCACCCCGTGTGGCCGTGCCGTTTGTGAGACGTTTGATATGGTCGGGAGGAACCCCTAGGGCAATCAGTGTGCGATAGACTGCACGGGAGTCCCGATCGGCGAACTGGACGGACGGAAGACCCCCGGGGTATTTTTCCACGCCGATCACGAGGGCAAACATGTGGCGGTTCCTGGGGGCCTTGAAGGTCGGACGATCAACGGAGGAATGAAAGACGCGAGCCTTGGGCTTAGCCTTGCGTTTGCCAATCTTCCTCACCTGCCGCTCAAGATTGGACAGCGCCTCGATCACCTGTGGCGAGGCCTGAGAAGACTGCGCGGGTTGCGCCTGTTGCTCCGCGATGGCGTTTTTTATGAGGTTGGCAACTTTATAATGGTTTTCATCTTCAGCCCATGTAAGAGCGGTCCCGCCTTTTACATCTACGACATTGAGATCGGCCCCGCTGGCAATCAAGAGCTTGACGATATTGGCGTGACCATATGTCGCGGCCAATATAAGAGCGGTAGCACCGAATTGGTTATTTACGGCATTGACATTGGCACCGGCGGCAATCAAGAGCTTGGCGATATCTGTATGGCCTTTTACAGCGGCATTCATGAGAGCGGTAGTACTGCCGTAGCCGTATTGGTTATTTGTGGCATTGACATTGGCACCGGCGGCAATCAAGAGCTTGGCGATATCGGCATGATCAGCAACCCCGGCACCTATAAGAGCGGTATTGCCAGATTCGTCCGCGGCATTGACATTGGCGCCGCTGGCGATCAAGAGCTTGGCGACATTGGCGTGACCATAGTACGCGGCATTCATGAGAGCGGTTCCGCCGTTTTTGGCTGTGGCATTGACATCCGCCCCATCAGCAATCAAGAGCTTGGCGATATCCGTATGGCCTTTTACCGCGGCATTCATGAGAGCGGTTATGCCGTCTTTGTCTGCGGCATTGACGTCGGCCCTGGCCTTGAGAAGAAGGGAGATTATGTTCGCATTACCATTCTTAGCCGCATTCATCAGCGCGGTGTTCCCAGCATTGCCCCTAGCATTGACATCGGCCCCAGCCTTGAGAAGAGTGGTGACCATGTCCGCATTACCATTCTCAGCTGCATTCATCAGCGCGGTGAACCCAATATCGTCCCTAGCATTGATGTCAGCCCCGGCCTTGATAAGAAGTGTGACCACGTTTGCATGACCAGTTGCAGCCGCAGCCATCAGCGCGGTGTTGTCATAAGGCTCGTCCACGGCATTGATGGAAGCCCCGGCCTTGAGAAGAGCAGCGACCACGTTCGCTTGACCATTCGAAGCCGCATATAGCAACGCGGTGAACCCAATATCATCCTTGGCATTGACGTCGGCCCCGGCTTTGATGGCTTTCTCAACACCACCAAGGTCTCCGTTTTGTGCCGCGGAAAAAAGAGCTGCAGACGCGCATCCCAAAATGTTCAGGGCGCCCGCCAAAAACAAGATGATAAAGAACATTGAAAGACCTCTATTCATGGTTTCCTTTTGAAACATACTCTGGAGCCAACCATTTCCTCGCTTAAGCTCGGTCATGGTTTCCCTCCGTACGAACTCCCGCGTTCAGCCTGCCGCGATCTCGACACATGACCCGCCAATTTCTTTAGCACCGCGATGGATGGTGATGTTCATGAACAACCAGCCCTCAGATTTTTTTTAACGACCTTGAATAACAGCTCTAGCTGATAGATGCTGACGTTCAATGTCTCTATGAGTTTTTTAAGCGCGGGACGCTTGTCCTTTTTAATTTCTTCTGCTTCGTCGAAGGCACGGCAGTTTCCAAACAAAAGAATTGACTTTTGAATTTCCTTTTTTTCGGCGCCGAAATCCTTTAGGAATTTTGTGTCGCATAACTGACGGGAATAGGTCTCAATTTCAAGGACTGCTCGCAACAGGGTGTCCTTGCTGTCATATTTGAATTCAATAAGGTGAAGGGAGTCTTCCGTTTCCGAAACCAAATCAATTTTCCCCGCTTTGTCGGCCCGTTCATCGTTGAGCGGGACCTGATATTCGATAATCTGGCCCAATTCTCCCAAGCTCGCTTGATGGCAGAAGAGCATTTTGGCAAACGTAACTTCACCGCAGAGGCTTTTCTTCATGTCATCACCGCAAGGCACAGGTTTATGCCACTTATAAGTGCTTTTCCTTGTTATTTGCTTTATTTTCTCGAATCTTTGTTTGTTTTTCTCTAACTCTTTCGCCATTACTTCCGTGTAGTACTCCTCGGTATCCTTCGTTTTCCCTTTCTGTTTAATAAATTCCTTATTATAGAGCCTCGAAAAATCCCCAACGTTGTTTAGGCGATATAGTGTCTCGGCGCGTGTGTATTCTTTAGACATAATCCCTCCTCGCAGCTTGTTTTGCTCCTGGCTACATTGGCGTCCCACTCATTCCAATTCGATCCCGTCGCCGGAGGCGTTTCTCGCGCCGTCGAGTCCCGGCGTCTCAAGCGCGCCATCGTTACCTGCGGGCGGCTCGGGGAGACTAAAACCGATTGGATCCCCTGCCCCACCCACGGAAGGCGGCGCGGTTTTATAGGTCTTAACCTGGGCCTTGATCTGCTTGCTTAAGATATCCACCGCCCTTGTTAAATCCCGATCCGCAATCTCCCTGTTCTCCCCTATCGCATAAGCCACCGCACTCGCGAGGATCTCCTGAACATAGGCCATTGAGAATCCTTCGGAGCGACGCGCGGCGTCCTTAAGAGCTTCGGGGCTGAAAGTCCCTTGAGCCTTGCGCTCTAGGAACTTCAACCTCAAGGCGTAATTGGGAAGCGGAAATGTCCAGACCCGGTCAAAGCGGCTTGGCCTGAGCAGGAGCGCCGGGTCCAGGCGTTCCGGCTCGTTGGTCGTCGCGATCACAAGGATTCCGCTCAGGCTGCTCAAGCCGTCGAGGAGATTGAGGATGCTGGATATCGAGATGTTCTGGGAGAATTTATCTAAGTCCTCTAAGACCAGGATCGCAGGCGCCATGCTCCAGGCTGAGCGGAAGGCCATCTCGAGAAAGTCCTCTTCCCTCGCCCCGTTTTTCGGGGCATAAACGACGCAGGAGGCCTGCTTCATTGAGGCGATGCTTCGCACCGCCGAGGTTTTTCCGCATCCCGGGGGGCCGGCGAAGAGAAAGCCCCGGCGATAGGCGAGTCCAAACTGACGGTACATTTTCTTCGCCTTAAAAAAACTCTCGACGCTCATTTGGATTTCCTCACTCATGCCGGGCGGCAGGAAGAGTTCCTCCCACGACTGTTTCGGTTTCGGGAAGTCCGCTCCATTAACGACCTTGACCATGCCGCTTCTTTTCGCTCGAGCTATGGCAAAACGCCTAAGTTCTTCAAGGAAGCTCGTCACGGAGGTTCGTGACTTGGCGGCCACCAGGACCACCGAAAGAGTCGCCATCACATTGACCAGCAGCGTGACGCTCCGACAATGAATGGGCTCGCCCTTCCACGCGAACCTGATTTCTCCGCGCCAATCCCAATCCTCATAGCGATCGCGCCGCCGCAGTTTCCCGTTGGGATCGACGACGCGCTTGAGCCCTCTGACGATGTTTACTTCCGTCGCGGCCGATGGAGGCCGCAAGTCCAGGAAATCGGGGATGTCCGCTGTGTCGATGTTGTCGGACATATTGATTTCGAAGACATGCCATCCCTCTCCCGCCGGGTGCTCGGCGTGAAAACGCCTGCGTTCGTCGTTATAATATTGCGAGTCGCCCATTGTTTCTCTCAATTTAAGAGCAATACCCTTTGGGAAGGGTAACAGCCTCTTCTAAGCCTGTCAAGGCCAAAAAATAGAGTCATGTCAAGTAAAGTTCGGACTTTTGGACATTTAGGTATAATAACTTCATTATGTGGAAAAATCTTTTTGCGGCGAAACCTCTTTCCCTCATCATGGAGGAGATGAATAGCGGAAAACGGCTAAGCCGGGTTTTGGGGCGCTGGCAGTTGGCCGGAATCGGCATCGGCGGGATTATCGGCACCGGAATTTTCGTTTTGACCGGAGTCGCGGCGCACGATAAGGCGGGGCCGGCCTTGATTCTCTCTTTTGTCTTCGCCGGAATCGCCTGCATTTTCGCGGCTCTTTGCTACGCGGAGTTTGCGGCGATGGTCCCTGTCGCGGGTTCGGCCTACACCTACGCCTATGCGACCTTGGGGGAACTCTTTGCCTGGATTATCGGCTGGGATTTGATTCTGGAATACACCGTCGCCTCCGCCGCCGTCGCTCACGGCTGGTCGCATTATTTTCAAGACTTCATCAGCATTTTCGGACTCGCGATTCCGCACGCCTTGACGAATGCCCCGTTTGATTTTAGCCCGGCTTTGGGCCGCCTTTTGCCTACGGGCACGGTTTGCGATTTTCCCGCCATCGTCATCACCTTCATTATCATGGGCATTTTGATCGTCGGCGTCAGGGAAAGCGCCTCTTTTAACGCCTCCATGGTGTTTATAAAACTGGCCGTGGTTCTTTTTGTCATCGGCGTGGGGGCTCTGTATGTCAGGCCTCATAACTGGATTCCCTTCGCTCCCTACGGATACACCGGGATCAGCTTTTTTGGAAAAACTATTTTTGGGCAAACGGGGGCAAGCGGCGAGCCTTTGGGGGTTTTCGCCGGCGCCGCGATGATTTTTTTCGCCTATATCGGCTTTGACGCCGTTTCAACCCAGGCGGAGGAGGCCATTGACCCGCAAACAAGCGTTCCCTTCGGAATCATTACGTCCCTGATCGTCTGCACCGTCCTCTACATTGCGGTGACGGCGGTTTTGACCGGAATGATTCCCTACAAACAGATCAATATCGACGCCCCGATTTCGGAAGCCTTTAAGCAGGTGGGACTTCCTTGGGCGCAAGGGATTATTTCCTTGGGCGCCTTGGCCGGCATCACCTCGGTTTTACTTGTGATGATGCTCAGTCAACCCCGCGTTTTTCTCGCGATGGCTCGCGACGGGCTCTTGCCGCGAAATTTTTTCGCCGCGATCCACGAAAAATTTCACACGCCTTATAAAGCGACGATTTTGACCGGCATTGTCGTCGCCCTGATGTCGGCTTTGATCCCGCTTCGCATTTTGGCCGAGCTCGTCAATATCGGGACATTGCTCGCTTTCGTCATCGTCTGCGCCGCCGTCTTGATTATGCGAAAGACTCACCCCAACGCCGCGCGCCCGTTTTTGTGCCCGCTTGTCCCCGCCGTTCCCATTTTAGGAATCGCTTTCTGCCTTCTCTTGATGTTTTCTCTTCCCGCCGAAAATTGGTGGCGTCTGATTATTTGGCTCTTAATCGGGCTCGCGATCTATTTCTTTTACAGCCGCCACAACAGCGTTCTAGCCGAAGAAAGGCGGCGAATCGCCGCTCAACAGGATCCCGCGTAAGGGCCCTAACTCTTAATGGATTTGTCCAGGCTTTGGAAGCGAAAAGGGCTTAATGAGCTGTCGACCGAAGCGGAGGGCCCTCAGGGTCTTTCGCGTTCTCTAGGCCCTGTCGATCTCATTTTCCTTGGGATCGGAGCCGTCATCGGCGCCGGAATTTTTTCTACGATCGGAACGGCCGCCGCCGGTCAAGTCGACGCCGCGGGACACGTGGTGCGCTTGGGCGCGGGGCCGGCGATCATCCTGTCTTTTGTCGTGACCGCCGTCGTCTGCGGGTTTGCCGCCATCTGCTACGCCGAAATGGCCTCGATGATTCCTATTTCCGGTTCGGCCTACACCTACGCCTATGCGACGATGGGAGAATTGCTCGGGTGGATTATTGGTTGGGATCTCCTTTTGGAATATGCCGCCTCAAACGTGGCCGTCGCCATTTCCTGGGCGGGCTATTTCAACGAGATGGTTCATAACGCCGGGCTTTTAGTCGGCTCATCGCTGGGACGCCCGGGCTGGAATTGGGGCGTGCCGGTTTGGCTGAGCATGAGTCCGCGGGGATCTCCGGATGAGGTCTTCGCGGCGGCTCCGCATCTCTTCGGGATTCCGATCGTCTTTAATTTGTTCGCGGTTCTCATCATGGCGGCCATTACATGGATTACGGTCGTCGGCATTAAGGAATCCAGCCGTTTCAATGCGATCATGGTCCTCATCAAATTGGTGATTCTTTTGTTTTTTACCGCCGTGGGAGTGCGCCTTTTTAAGATGGACCATTGGGTTCCGGCGGGTTCTCTTTCGGCATGGAAGGGTTTCGCGCCGAATGGCTGGGGCGGAATTTTTTCCGGGGCGGCAATCGTATTTTTCGCCTATATCGGCTTTGACGCGGTTTCAACGGCTTCTGAAGAAAGCAAAAACCCCAAGCGCGATATTCCCATCGGCATCATCGGCTCCTTAATCGCTTGCACCGTCATCTATATCGTCGTCGCCGCGGCCTTGACCGGAATGGCGCCCTACGCGAGCTTAAATAACGCCGAGCCTTTGGCCTCAGCCATTGAACGCCATGCGGCGAGTTCGAGCGGGCTGTGGATCACTTTTTGCGCCTTTTTGGTTTCGGTGGGATCGGTGGTCGCCAACACGGCGGCCCTCTTGGTCTATCAGATTGGCCAGCCGAGAATTTTCTTCTCGATGTCCCGAGACGGGCTTTTGCCGTCGTGGTGCGCGAAGATTCATCCCAAATATAAAACGCCGGTTGTGACGACTGTGATCACGGGCGTGGCCGTCGCGGTTTGCGCCGCCTTTTTCCCCATCGATGAAATCGTGGATTTGACCAACATTGGAACCCTCTTTGCCTTTATCTTGGTCTGCGGCGGAGTCATGATTCTGCGCGTGACCGATCCCGAACGCCCGCGTCCATTTCGCGCGCCGTTGGTTTGGCTGACGGCCCCGGCCGGAATCATTTCGTGCTTTCTGTTGATGGTCTATCTGCCGAAAGTGACCTGGGTCAGGTTTTTTGTCTGGCTTTTAATCGGGCTTGCCTTTTATTTCGCGATGGTGGTTTGGCGGGGAAATCTGCGCCAAGACGGAATGTCCGATAGAAAATCTTTTTGGCTGACGGGAATTACGGCTTCTGTCCTCACGGCGATTGTCACCGGCGGGAGTATTTGGCTGGGGTTGTGGAAATAAGAACGTCTTACTCGTCCGGCCAGTGAGACAGAATTTCTTTACCCGCCGAGGAATCCGGCTTGATTCCCGCTTTATTTAAATAATCGGCGACATCCTTTCGGGTCGGGGCGTGGTCCTTGAGCCAGCTATGGGCTTCCTGGGCGGGGTTTCCCTGGGGAATTTTGGGAAGCGTCGCGATTCACTGAGAACGCCCTGCGCGACCCTCTCGCGCGGAATTTAAATGTTCTGAAATTTTGCCATTGACAAAATTTCCTCGGTGCATTACATTGTAGAAGTGATGAGCCCGTTGCATAAAAATAAAAAGGCAATGACGGGAGCAGGAAAAGTGTTGTAAGATTGCGTATGCAAGACAGCGGACAGTTCACGTCACGAGGAGGGGGAACCATGAAGCGCGTTCTTTCAATGCTCTTTATTGTCTTGTCTTTGGTGTGCGCCTTAAACATTCCGGGGCAACTCGCGTGGGCGGGGCCGAACGAGAATCTTATTCAAGCGGCGCTTAGCGGAAACGTTAATGGTGTCAAGGACGCCCTCAGCGCCGGGGCCGACGTCAATGCCAAGAGGTATGATGGGACTACCGCGCTGATGTGGGCGGCTCAAAACGGTCATGTGAAAATGATCTCCCTTCTTCTTAAGGCCGGGGCCAACATCAATGCCAGGAACACGGATGGGGGCACCGCACTGATGTATGTGGCTTTACATGGGCATGCGAACGTAATCTCCCTTCTTCTTAAGGCCGGAGCCAACGTCAATGCCAGGAAGAAGGATGGGGGCACCGCGCTGATGTGTGCGGCTGTCAAGGGGCATGCGAACGTAATCCCCCTTCTTCTTAAGGCCGGGGCCGATGCCAATGCCAGGGACAAGGATGGGTTCACCGCGCTGATATGGGCGGCTTTACATGGGCAGGCGAACGTAATCCCCCTTCTTCTTAAGGCTGGGGCCGATGCCAATGCCAGGGACAAGAATGGGGTCACAGCTCTGATGCTGGCGGCTTTACATGGGCAGGCGAACGTGATCCCCCTTCTTCTCAAGGCTGGGGCCGACGTCAATGCCAAGAGGTATGATGGGACTACCGCGCTGATGTGGGCGGCTTACAATGGTCATGTGAACATGATCCCCCTTCTTCTTAAGGCTGGGGCCGACGTCAATGCCAAGGGCATGTATGGATTCACCGCGCTGATATGGGCGGCTTACAAAGGTCATGCGAGCGTGATCCCCCTTCTTCTCAAGGCTGGGGCCGACGTCAATGCCAGGGACAAGGATGGGCTCACCGCGGAGGATATGGCAAGGAAAAACTCCCATCCAGAAATCATCTCCCTTATCGAAGACTGGAAAGCCAGCCATTAGGGGCCTTTCCCCTGACGGGGAAACTCATCGCCTTTTCTGCCGCCCGGGCCAACCAGGAGGCGGGACCGAAGGAGTCAGCCGGGCACGGGCTATTTACCTACTACTTTCTAAAAGGGATCGACGGAGGAGCAAAAAGTAGTGGCCGTGTGACGGTGGGATCCCTCTCACGCTATCTAAAGCTAAAGATTCCGAGCGTCGCCAGTCTCGACAACAACACCAACCATGTCCCGCAGGTGGAACCCAAACTGGTGGGGGAAATTGCTGCGGTCAGAATTCTATAGGAGCGCGAGTTGCCGCTAAAAATATCAAAAATCAGCGGCGAAAGCCGCAATCCGACCGGGCAATCAGACGGCGTGTCTGAATGGATATTTTCCAGCTCATCTCAATACTCGTCTACATGCTCGTGAACGATAATCTTGAGCATGGTCTGGTAGCCGATCCCGCGCTTGCCC
>JAJZCM010000039.1 GCA_021846045.1 bacterium
CAAAATGGCTTCCGCTCCGCTCATCAAGGCGATTCCTTTTTCTTTTTGAACGTCGCGGCTGCTCATGATAAGAATGGGAGGGCATTTTTCTCCTAATTTATCGGAAATTTCGTGGGCAACATGATAGCCGTCGATGTAGGGCATCATGACGTCCAAAATCACGAGGTCGAATTGATTGGAGAGGGCCATTTGAAGGGCTTGCCGCCCATCGCCGGCGGAGGAAATCGCATAGTTTTGGTAGCCGAGTACGGTCTTTAATAACTCCAAGAGTTCCGGGTTGTCATCGGCAATTAGGATTCGCTTTTGATCTGCCATGAAGATTTGCCAAAAAGGGCTTCGATGGATTCTAACAAATTTTGGTCGATGTTGACGCGATAATCCAACTCTAAAATTCCGCCGGAGCCTTTGATTTCCAAAAAAACCTTGGACGGCCCGGGGTGAGCTTCGAGATTTTCACGGAGATTCATCAGCGCTTCCTCTTCATTGGCGTTGTTAATGGTGACTTGAAGAATTTGTTTTTTTTGCCATGCGGCTTCGAAATCCTCCACGGATTCGACAATCATCTCTTTTTCGCCGGCGACGTCCTCTTCCTTGGCGTTAAGTCTTCCTGAAACGACGACAATGAGGCCGATCTTTATTTTGTCCGGTCCCAAACTTGCGTAGACCCGTGGGAAAGCCAAAAGGGAAATTTCTCCGCTTAAGTCTTCGAGCGTGGCCTTGGCCCAAGGTTCTCCGCTCCGTTTGGAGGTCATTTTTTTGACCTGGGTGATAATTCCCGCGATGCGGACATTTTCCGCGTTGGCCGCGTTCAATTCCGAGATGGAGCAACTCGATACTTTCAACAAGCGTTCTTTAATGGCGGTCAGGGGATGCCCGGAAAGATAAAACCCCAGTATTTCTTTTTCAAATTTGAGAATGTCGGATTGGCCGAAAACGGTGAAATCCTTGGATTCTTGAATTAAAACAGGCGCGATTTCCTCGGATGAAAAGAGAAGTCCTTGCCCGCTTTCCATGTCTTTTTGACGGGCCGATTGGGCGCGGCTTGAATTTTCTATCTCGGCTAAAAGCCGCGAGCGCTTGCGCGGAATGTCTTTTTCAGGATCCAGGCTGTCGGCGGCTCCCGCTTTGATTAGAGATTCAAGCGTTCTCTTGTTGAGGGCTTGCCCGCCCATGCGGCCGATGAAATCGCCCCAAGAAGAAAAGTTTTTTTCCTTTCGGGCTTGGACGATTTCTTCCGCCGCTCCGTGCCCGACATTTTTTATGGCGATGAGCCCGAACTGAATGGAATCGTCGCCTTGAGGGGAAAAAAATATTTCCGACGCTTTGACATCCGGCGGTAAAACCTTGATGCCCATTTTTCCCGCTTCATTGATGTAGACGACCAACTTATTCTCCTTCCCTTCGGCTTGGACCGAGGAATGTCCGATTTCGGAAGTCAAAAGCGCGGTCATAAATTCCAGCGGGAAATTGGCTTTGAGGTAGGCGGTTTGATAGGCCACAAGGCCATAGGCCGCGGAGTGGGATTTATTGAACCCATATCCGCCGAATTCGACCAACTGATCATAAATCTTGTCGGCGAGAGCTTTGTTAATGGAATGGGTGGACGCTCCCTGGACGAAATCGTTTCTCAGCTTCTCGATTTCCTCTGGAATCTTTTTCCCCATGGCTTTTCTTAGGCTGTCGGCTTGCCCAGGAGTAAAATTCGCGAGTTTTTTTGCGATTTCCATGACTTGTTCCTGAAAGACCACGCACCCGTAGGTTTCTTCCAAGATGGGCTCAAGAAGGGGATGGGCGTAGGAAATCCGTTTTCGTCCATGCTTGCGTTCCACGAACATATCCAGCATTCCGGATTGCATGGGCCCGGGCCTAAAAAGGGCGATGACGCTGACGATATCTTCAAAAGTAGTGGGCTTGAGACTCCGCAAAAGGTTGCGGATGCCTTCGGAGTCGAGTTGAAAGACCCCGAGGGCTTGGGCGGAACGTAAAAGCTCGAAAGTTTTTTCATCCTCCATTGGAATGTTCTCAATATCGAATCGAGGATCTTTTCTTTCCCGAATCAGGCGGACGGCGCCATCAATAATTGATAAGGTCCTTAGGCCCAGGAAATCTATTTTTAAAAGCCCCAGTTTCGCGAGGGAATCCCCGTCATATTGGGTTGTCGTCACATCGGAATGAGAGCTCTTAGCTAATGGCGCGTAGCGAACGACCGGTTCCTTGGTGATGACGGTTCCCGCAGCGTGGACTCCGGTATGGCGCTTGAGTCCTTCCAGTTTTAGAGCCAGATCCATGAGCTTTTTAATGGAGGGGTTTTTGACCGCTTCTTTTAAATCGGAGTTATTCTCAAGTTCTTCATGGAGCGAAATGTTGGGACCGCCCGGAATCATCTTCGTGATGCGGTCGGCTTCCGAGATGGGAAGGCCCATGACGCGGGCGACGTCTCGGATGACGAGTTTGGCGCCCAAGGAACCGAAGGTGATGATTTGAGCGACGTTGCCTTCCCCGTATTTTTGGCGGACGTAGGCGATAACCCGATCTCGCCCGGTATCGGCGAAATCGATGTCGAGATCCGGCATTGATTTTCGATCAGGGTTAAGAAATCTTTCAAATAAGAGGCGATTCTTAATGGGGTCGATGTTGGTGATTTTAAGAGAATACGCCACCAAGGCTCCGGCGCCGGAGCCGCGTCCGGGGCCCACCGGGATGTTTTGCGTGCGCGCATAATGGATAAAATCGCTGACGATGAGAAAATACCCTGAAAATCCCATGCGCTTAATCACCGACAATTCATAACTTAAGCGTTCTTGATAATTGGTGGGGGCGCTTCCGCCCATGCGCGTTTTTAGCCCATCGACACAGAGCTCTTCAAGAAAAGAATCCTGGGTGAACCCTTCAGGGACGTCGAATTGCGGCAGCATTAATTGGTCCATCGGAATTTTGAGGTGGCACATCTCGGCGACCTTCAAGGTATTGGTCAAGGCCTGAGGCGAAAAGGAAAACAGTTTGTGCATTTCCTCGGCGGTTTTGAGATAAAACTGATGACTTTCGAATTTAAGGCGGTCGGTGTCTTCGATTTTTCGACCCGTGGCGATGCAGACCCTTGCGTCGTGGGCGTCATGGTCGGAGGCATGGGAATAGTGGCAGTCATTGGTGGCGATGAGAGGAATATTGGTTTTAGCGTGAACCTCGAGGAGAGCCTTGAGTACCTGCTGCTGCTTTTCTATTCCATGATCCATGATTTCAAGGTAAAAGCAGTCGGGTTCAAGAGCGTCTTTGAACCAAGCGCAGAGTTTTTCCGCCTCGACCAAATTCCCGGAGACGATCAGCTGGCTGATTTCAGATTTAAGGCATCCGGACAAAACGATGAGACCTTTTGAATGTTTCGCCAAAAGTTCTTTATCAATTCTAGGATCGTAGTAGTAACCTTCTGAATATCCCTTGCTTGCCAGGGCCATTAAGTTCTGGTAGCCTTCAAGATTTCGAGCCAGGACCGTTAAATGGCAATTCTCTTTCTGAGAATGGCCGCGGTCAAAGCGGGAGCCTTTCGCGAAATACATTTCGCATCCGATGATGGGCACGATCCCCACTTGCGAACAGTTCCGGTAAAACTCGATTGCCCCGTACATATTGCCGTGATCGGTCAATGCGAAGGCGCGAGCCTTTTGCTTGGCCAGCGACTCCAGCGCCGCCGAGGGCTTTCCGGAATGGTCGCTCAAGCGAATGAGTCCGTCCATTAAAGAGTATTCAGAGTGATTGTGGAGGTGAACGAATTCCGGTTGCATATCGCGTTTTATCCCGCTATACTTGAGCTGTGGATCATCTTTTTGAAAGACATCTAAAAACCCAGAGGGTCTACCGGGGAAATGCGGTTGATTTTTGCGTCGACCAAGTGCGGCTTCCCAACGGTAAGAAGGCAACTCGGGAATATCTCGACCATCCCGGGGCGGTGGGCATCCTTGCATTTATCGACCGGGAAACAATCGTGATGGTGCGGCAATACCGCCACCCCGTGCGCGAGGTCACCTTGGAAATTCCAGCGGGCAAATTGGCCAAGGGTGAAAACCCCGTTCTCTGCGCCCGGCGCGAACTGAAGGAAGAAACCGGATATTTCGGCGGAAAGATGGAGCCTCTGTTGAGTTATTGGCCCACGCCGGCTTTCGCTAATGAAATTTTGCATTTGTTTGTCGCTCGAAAAATCAAACCCGGAGCTTCTTCTCCCGACGACGACGAATTTATCGATCGAACCGTGATTTCGCTTCGCGACGCCCTTAAACTCCTTCATCGCGGTAAAATCAAAGATTCAAAAACCGTCATCGCGCTCTTGGCTTGCCAATCGATGAAACTTGGGTCCAAGCCTTTGCGGTTGCGCTAACGCCTTTTTCGCATTATACTAAAGCAGAGGGTTCGCAACGGAATAATATGAGCATTTGGCTGAGCCGATTTTGGAGCGAGATGAGAAACGAGGAGTGCGCATGCCTGAAGGCATGTAAAGGACGAGTGACGAAATCGCAGCCCAAAAGCGGCCAGCCGCTTCGGCGCGTGCATAAAATCTTTCCTGGAGATGCCCGCGCACGCTCTCGCTTCGCGAGCAAGGAACGCAGGGGAGGCCCATCTTCGACTGTCTGCGTCTTTGCTCGTCGGTTACACTGCTTAAGCAGTGCGCCCTCCTCGCGCCTAGCATCCATGTCAAATCTGGGCCTCCCAAATGCTCATATTATTCCGTTACGAACCCTTACGGCGGGGTTGTTATTGTCGGTTAGGGGCTTGGAGCTATGATTCCGGAAGAGATTTCTTCGTGGGAGCTGTTTCTGGTTGGCATCCCTATTTTCTCCGGCCTGCCAAAAGCGGAGTTAAGAAAAATCGCCCAAAAAATACAGCTGTTGTCTCTGCCTAAGGGCGCGACCCTGTTTCGTCAGGGCGATGAGCCGGAGGACCTTTTCATCATCGCTTCAGGGCTGGTGCGCGTCGTCCACTTAAGAGGAAGCGAGGAAATCGTGGACGCTTTCTTGGGGCGGGGGGAAACCTTGGGAGAGGGCGGCGTTTTGACCGGAGAGAGGCGCACGGCGACCGTTCAGTTGGTCAGCACTTGCGAGTTCCTCAAGCTTTCTCGGGGAGATTTTTATGAAATTTTAAATGAGAATCCATCTATTTCCATTCACTTAACCCATGTCTTAACCAAGCGTTTGATTCAGACGACTCGCGGTGTGCCGAAAAAAACGGTAGAGGCAACTCAGTTCTTCGCCTTTTATTGCGCCTGCGAGACGGATGAACGGCATTTGTTGAGCGCGCATCTCGGACTTCAACTGCTGGAACAAACCAGAAGAAGGGTTTTACTCATTGACATGAATCCTGACGCCGGCGCGGTTGCCCGGTCTTTGGGCTTAAAATCCGCCTCGGTGACCCGGCAGCTTTTGCTAAATATCAATCTGCGCGATCCGGGCCGCATTCGAACCTTGTCGCAGCAGCATGCCTCGGGGCTTGAGGTTTTGAGCATTCCCGCCGAAAATTTATCGGGAAGCCTCTTGACGGGAATTTATTTGTTCGTCAACTTTTTGCGGGAAACTCACGATTTGGTTCTGGTGGCGCTCAGCGGGCCCATGGGAGCGGTCGAGGAAAAAGTTTTGTTGGAGGCCGACAAGGTTATTTTGCTTGGTTCCGCTTCATGCTTGTCTTCCTACCAAAAATTAAAGGAAGAGTTCGCTCCCGTGGTCCCGGAGGCAAGGCTTCTTAAGGCGTGGTGCGGAGACAATCCGCCGGAGGATGTTTTGCGCGAGGGCCTTGGACGCGATTTAGTGATTCCGTGGACTTCCGCCATTAAAGAGAAGATGAATTCCGGAGTCGGCATCTACGAAGCGCTTGAAACTTCTCCAAAAACGCGATTGGCGGTCGAGCGTTTGGCGCGGCGCCTAGGGCGTGTTCGAGTGGGGCTTGCCTGCGGTTCCGGAGCGGCTTTAGGATATTCCATCATCGGAGTCCTCAAGGTCTTTAAGCGAGAGGGAATTCCGATTGATTTGATCTCCGGCAGTTCCATGGGAGCCTTGATTGGAGGTCTGTCCGCTATAGGGATGGAGCCGGAAGAAATGGAAGCGATCGCCTTGCGCATTGATAAATTCTGGATGTATAGCCGGCTGTTCCTTGATTTAAGCATTCCCCATTCAGGCATTTTTTCCGGAGGGTCTCTGCTGAATTTATACCGGTCTTTATTTGGCCAAAAAAAATTTTCAGATTGTGAAATTCCTTTTGCTTGTGTTGCGACCGATATCGAGACCGGAGAAGAAATCGTCATCAATGAGGGGAATTTGGCGGAATCGGTCAGGGCCAGTTCGAGTTTGCCGGTTATCTTTGAGCCTTGTTTAATGAACGGGCGGTACTTAGTTGATGGGGGGCTGATTAATCCTGTTCCCATCCGAGTGGTGGCCGATCAAGGGGCGGATATTCTGGTCTCAATCAACCTGACCTTGCCGGCTTCCAGCTATACCGGCGGAAAAAAGCCCGTCCCGGAAGAGCCGGGCTTGCCGGGTTTGCCCCATATTTTTGGATCCCCGAATTTGGCGAGGGTTTTCTTTCACATGATTTATACGGCGGAATATGAAATAGCCAAATCGCGTTCCGGGCTTTCCCAGATCGTCATTCAACCGGATCTTCAGGGGTTTTCTTGGAGCGATCTTCAGCGGGCGAGAGAAATTATTCGGGCCGGAGAAGAAGCGGCTGAAAAGCACATTCCATCCATCAAGGCCTTGATTCCTTATTTCTCGGACCGCTGCCAAGTGCCTTTGCGCCTTTCAAGTTCTTGGCGTTGAAATTTTAAAATGAGCGGTTTCGCTGGGGCTTGAGGGCAATCACCGATTAGGTACAATGACGGCTGGGGTGCATTGGGTTGCATTTTTGCTGGGGCTTGAGGGCAATCACCGATTAGGTACAATATACTCGCGGAACCGTCCGCGTTGCGGGTTGCTGGGGCTTGAGGGCAATCACCGATTAGGTACAATTTTGCGAAGCGAATAACCGATTATGCCAATGCTGGGGCTTGAGGGCAATCACCGATTAGGTACAATGCCATTATAAGCAACAATAACCCTGCTTATGCTGGGGCTTGAGGGCAATCACCGATTAGGTACAATTCCTTTAATTGTAGACGTGCGCGACAAATAGCTGGGGCTTGAGGGCAATCACCGATTAGGTACAATTTATGGCCTCACCGAGATAGCCAAGCTCTGCTGGGGCTTGAGGGCAATCACCGATTAGGTACAATAGAATCTAGGGATCATAAATCAAAGATTCCGCTGGGGCTTGAGGGCAATCACCGATTAGGTACAATTTCGCTTGGCTCCATAATCCGGCGATTAAAGCTGGGGCTTGAGGGCAATCACCGATTAGGTACAATCGACCTGCGGAAAAATCATATTTTTCCGCGGGTTTTTAATTCTGGGATTTTAAAAAAGCATGAGTTGGATAGGCGCATTTTCTGGTTTTTCTCGTTTTTTTCCAAAAAAAACCTCCATTTTTTCAAATTGGGCATCCGTAACAGATAAGATTCTAACTTGACCGTAAGGCGGCAAGACACCGTGAATATGATTGCGATGAGCCACGCTCGCTTCTTCTGAATTGCAGTATCGAGCATAAACGGAGTATTGGAGCATCGCGAACCCTTCGCGGATGAGAGTTTTCCTAAATTGCGCGTATTGGCGGCGCGACTGCTGGGTGTTGACCGGCAAATCAAAAAGCGCGAAAAGCCACACGGCCTGATATTTTGAAGCGCTGTTTCTCAGGCCTGCCGTCCGATGATTTTCGGAATAAAAATGTCAGCGGTCTCTTGGAAACAGATCGCGACCAGGGAGGAACACGCCTTTTCCAGCCAATCAAACAGCGTGCGCGCCTCCCGTCCATCGGAAAAGCGTCCGGTCAATGCGGAAAGGATGTTTGTTTTGTCCTCTCGGCTTAACTCGCAACTTTCACCGTTCTTGGCGGCAAGAGAAACGACCGCTTCATCGACCAATGGGCGAAATGGTTCCATTAAATCGCTTGCCAATGCCAGAGGATCGTATCTGTTGTGGTGGTGCAACCCCAACCCCGGATGCAGACCCGCGGCGCAAACAGCCCTCGCCGTTATCGCTCGCAAAACGGCGTAGCCATAATTTAATCGTGCGTTGACGCCATCGGCGTCTTGATCGCGCCGGAAGGAGCCGCCAAAAAGCCTGGACCAATAGCGGCGTGCGGCCTGGGCCTCTAGGTTTTCCGAATCTCCCGAGCGAACTTTGAAAGCCAAAGCGCGTAAGCCGGGATCTGTCTTGCCCAGTTTTTCAAGCAAACTCGCCTGGGATAAGATTTTTGCCTTGACGATATCGCGCCAAGCCCGTTTTTTCATGGGCAAGGGAGATTCAGCCTGCCTGGCCATCCGCTCTCCGGCTGTAAAATGCGCTTGTAGCGGGAACATCATGCCTACCGGCAAATGCTTTTCATCGCAAGCGACAAAAATCGCTCCACTTGCAGCCAGTGCCGAAAGAACGGAATGGGAATAGGAGTTTTGTGGATGGGAAGAAATGACCGCCGCGATATCTGTCAAGGGAATACGGACAGCTTGCGCGTCCTGAGGCGTTACCATCAGGCATGCATTGTCGATGTTGAGCCTGACCGGGACTTCCGAGAGGTCCAGGATACGGTTATTCATTTGACGCAAAGACCCGGCCCAATGGATCAACCTGGACTTTGCGGCATCCAGATTCTTGCAGACGCTTAAGACGCCTTTGAAAAAAAGCTCCACCCGCTTTAATAGCTTTGCCATCACGGGCATCGGCTAAGCGAACACAATGAATAATAGGACATCCGCCATCTGGTTTCGTCATTGAGACTGTCCGAGTCCTAAATAATTCCTTTTTGCCTTTTTCTTCCTCATATTCGATAATGTCCCCATTCGCTAAAGTAAAAAGAAATTTCGCGCCCTCGCCGTGATTGCGTTGAATGACTGCCAATTTTTGGCGCAGGCGGTTCGTCGCTTCCAAAAGCGTCACCACCTTGCCGTCCCAATAAGTTTTCCCATTTTTGTCTTTTACCTCAAAAACTTCGAGGTGATGGTTGCTCGCAGTTTGGACATACCGAAGCCTGTTTCCCTTGCCAACGGGAGTGGGCGTTGCGGATATTTGTATCTTAGCCCCGCGAATCGGAATTGTCTGTCCATCCTTCGTTTTTAGGGCCGGTAATTGAGAAATATCGGCGCCATTGATGAAAGCCTTTGAAGGGTCATTCTGGCCTAATTCCTTGAGCTTGTCCATGACGGCTTTTTTTACGGCGCCGTCAACGATTTTCTCGACATCTCCGGGCTTCATCTTGTCGAGGCTCTTCTTGACACTGGTAAAGGTTTTTCCCTCCGCGTCTTTTTTGGGCGGGCTATAGAACGTCTCATCATGCAGGGCTCCGCTGACGCGATGCCGGACTGCGTGAGAGACGATGATTTTTGAAACGGCCTCTCGCGCATCTTCCGCTAGAGACGCCCACGGCTTTTCTAATGCGCCAAAACGTTTGCGCCGCGCCGCCGCTGCGCGGGAAGCCGCCTCGCTTAAAGCTTTGACGATTCCTGGTTTGGCCAAGGCCGTCACGATGGCGTCTACGGCATGATGGCGATGGTCTTCGCGCGTTTTCTCGCCGCCGTCATCAAGGATTTTATTTAATTCCCATTCATTTCTAAGCCAGGCTGTCACCTGCCCGGCGCTGGCCTGAATACGCCGCTTCCCTAAAGCATCGACTCCCGGCTGATCTTCGCGGCATCCATAAAGCAGGCCCAAATATCGCGCGGCTTCCTTCGAAGCGTAGCGAGTGTCGTTGAGTTGGCGGCTGTCAAAATTTTTGAACATTTCCAGAACTTCGTCGCCATCCATCTTGAAGCGCCTTAATTTTTCCCGTGTTGCCGGATGCTTGGAGTTTTTATTGAAATTCTTGACGCGAGTTAAAATTTCTTCCCATCTTCCGTTTTGGGAATAGGCCTCGAAAGGGGTTTTGTCCTTTTTGACGTTTCGGTTTTCCTCATGATAACAGAGAGTTTTGTTCATGAACGAATCATCGAGGCTCCGGCTAAATGGAATGATGTGCTCGATGTCAAATTGGGGATTTGGCCCAAATAACGAATCCCACCCAATGGAATTACCTGTGTAGGGGCATATCCTGCCGCATTCCTCGGCCAGCAAGACTTTTTCGATATCCGAACGCCTGGGAGTGGATATCCCTGCCTTCTTCAAGGCGATTTTTGCCGCCTCTTCGCGCTCTTTTTGCCGGTCGCGATTGTTCTTCACGATTTCCATTCTTTGTTTGCGGCTTTTCTTAAGATCGCGGGCTAATTCGACGCGGATGACTCCCGGCTTGCCGTGTTGGCGGATGAGAGCGTTGACGACCTTGCGCATCTGGGTTAAGGAACGTTCAACGATGGGATTGCGGATGGGCGAGACCTGCGGCAACTCCGATTGAGGGTCTTGCGTTTGAGAAGAGCCGGGATAGGCCTCCATTCTGGCTGTCATATAGGACTTTCCTTCCTCCAAAAGAGGAAGAATTTTTCTGATGGCTTTTTTGGAGAGGGCGCAATAGCCGTCTTCAAGCCCGATTTTCGCAAATTCGCGCGCTTGGCCTTCTTCAAGCCCCCAATGTTTTTGAGCACGTTTGGCCAATCTGTCGTCGCTTTGAATGCCCCATAAGTCCAAGACCATCTGGTTTTTATCCTGAGGGGAAAGATCGTCCCATTTTTTTCCGATAATCTTCTTAATTTTAGATGCCAAGCGATTACCGGGGAGTTTTTCCTCCCCGCCATCTTGCAGATTAAAATGCGTGGTCTTTGGAAGGCCCAGCTCCTTTTTTATTTGTGAAAATTTAAGATCGCCTTGGGTTTCCAATGCGGATATTAATTTTTGGCGCTCTTCTGCGCTTAAGCCGATTTCTCCCTCCTCGGAAATTATGAGCAGATCATTAACTCGCTGAAGCATCCGGAATCTCTGGGCTTCCAAGCACGCCCAAGGCGCGCGGCGGCGCTTTTTCTCCAGTTCGCAAAAACCGATTTTCCCCTTTTGGCTTTTCAGCGGCCGCTGGTAGAAAATCGCTTTATGAATCGCCTTTTTTGCTTCTGCTGTCAGCAACTCAGAATGATGCTTGGCTTGGGCCGTCCAAATCGCCTCGAATTCATCCAAATACATTTGTCGCGAGGTCCAGCGGCTCCGGATGCGGGTTTTTTCTGGATCGAGCTTGGAAAAATACTCCCCCAACGTACGGACTCCCGATTTTTTTATTTCTCCACCCAATGTTTCTATAGCCTGTTTGATTTCACCAGGCTTCTCGTTTTCTTTCGGCTGGGAACGCCGATTGCTTAAAAAGCCGCGCCGCTGGGCTAGATGATAAAACGCGCGGCCTAATGCGTAAGGCTCGATTTTTTCATCAAGGGCCTTCGCGCGCAGAAGATACGGTAAGAGGTGCGCTTGGCGAGGATCGGACTGGGCGACGTTTTCTGATAGGAGTTCGGCGTCTAAGCCATTGAGAATTCGGTGCCGCGCCTCGGAATCCTTGCCTTCATTGGCCGGCATGAGTTTGAATTTTTGCAGGCAGGAAAACACATGGCCCAGGCGTTGTGCGCGGCGCATGAGGAGCCGTCGGGACATTCTTTTTTCTCGGCGTGCGGCGTTTCGGCTTTGATCCTTCCCTGACGCGATGTCTCCTTCCGTGCCCGCTTCAAAGATGCGTGCGCCGGAAGCGACGATTTTTTTGTTTGACTCATCCAGTAAAGCCCATCCGACCGAGTTTGTCCCTAGGTCGAGGCCAAGGCAAAAGTCTTCACGAATTTCTGTTGACAGGAGATTATTTTTATTCATATATTTAACTTGTACTTAATCGGCGATTGTCTTGCAAGTCTCAGTAAGAGACTTTCGTCTCGAAGGCAACGGCCCTTGGGTCGCCCTGTGGGCCCGCTTCGGCGGGCCCCTTTAATTTATGCTTCGATCTTCCTTCGCCGCGATTGATTTCGAGACCGCCAATCACTCGCGCGGTAGCGCGTGTGCGGTGGCGGTTGTGCGGGTTAAAAACGGGCGCGTCACGAGTAAGTCAACGCAGCTGTTGCGGCCTCCATATTCAGATTTTGTCTTTACTCCTATTCATGGAATTACCTGGGAAATGACCCGGCGACAACCTTCTTTTAAGGATTATTAGCCGGAACTTCGGGGTCAGTTGGACGGGGTTGATTTCCTGGCCGCGCATAACTCCTCTTTTGATTCTTCTGTCCTAAAATCCTGTTGTCGCGAGGCTGGGGTGGATTGCCCTCAATATCCGTTTCGTTGCACGGTTAAAGAAGCCCGCCGCGCTTGGGGCATTTACCCAACAAAACTTCCCGATGTCTGCCGGTATTTGGGAATTTCCCTCAACCATCATGACCCTCTTTCCGATGCTATGGCCTGCGCCAAAATCATGATTAAGATTTTAAAATCTTAGGGTTTGGGAAGGAAAGTCTACTTTCGATTTTCTTGCGTGACCGCTGATCTTGGCGCGGTTTCAGATTGCTGGATTGTCAAACGCCGGCTTATGTATACTGGCTGGGAATGCTGTTGATAAAAGGAGGTTGAGCTTATGAAGGTTCTCGCGAAGATGGCCGCGCCTGTATTACGAGCCGTTGGATTTTTAGGGCTATTGTTTTTTCTTTTTATGTTCATTCTCTACACGTACTCCTCGGGAATTCGAGATTCGTGGAAGTTCGGCGTGGGGCTGGCAGCATCTCTGGCAGGCATATGGGGCGGAGACTATTTGGAGAAATATACGCGGAGGGAAGTATGAACGTCCTTGTAGCGCTGGTCATGTCGTTGGTTGCTCCGGGGTCTGGCCAAGCCTATAACGGCGAAATGCCGAAGGCCTATGCGTTCGCGGGAATATCCGTCTTAGTTCCGACGCTATTTCTACCGTTGGTTGTGCGTGCGATGAGTCACGGCGGTGGTGAGTGGGGAATGGCCATGATGGGGTTCGCCTATCCTGTAGTCGTTTTGATGGCTGTTCTCGATGCTGTTGGACAGGCTGTCCGAATCCACAGGGGAACCCTCAAGACTGAGGGGGGCGGCTGGAAAATCGGACTAATTTTTTTGGTTGCGATCGTGATGGCGAATGTTGCGATCAAGCTTTCGGGGATATCACTGAAATTGATGGCGATGTAGTTTGTTTCTCCATTTTGGCCGGAGAAGAAGCGGCTGAAAAGCACATTCCATCCATCAAGGCCTTGATTCCTTATTTCTCGGACCGCTGCCAGGTGCCTTTGCGCCTTTCAAGTTCTTGGCGTTGAAATCTTGGCTGGTCAAGAAAACAAGGGCCTCTTCCCGATTTTTAATTTTCCCTGTGGCCTGTTCTTCTCGTATTCTCTCCAGTATTTTTCCGATTTCGGGTCCCGGAGAAATTTTCAGCGCCCTCATGATGTCGTTTCCGTCGATGACGGACGGAGGGATGACTTCTTTTTGAGGATCGAGCAAGCGGGAGACCAGAAGGTTGACGGTTTGAAGATGCTTGAGGGTTTTTTGCAAATTTTGCGGAACTTTTTCCAGCCCCTTGCCCACCGGCTTTTTGGTTAGAGGCAGGAAATCTAGGATCGATTTCTCCGGTATATAGCTGGTATGGTCGGCCCAGGCCGTCAAGAGAGTGTAAAGGACGTCTTTTCCCGCGTCCCGAAAGAAGCGGTAGAGACTTCTCTCGCTGATTTGAGGAGCCTCGGCCAAATACCCGGGCCTTAAATGATGGCGCGTGGCGGATTGGACAAGGGATACTTCTTCCCTCGAAAAACGAAGAGGTTCAAGGACTTTAAAGACTTTTTCCGCTCCCAATTGGTCATGTCCAAAGAAATGGAGACGACCTTTAACATTTCGGGCGGTGTCGGGTTTAGCGATGTCGTGGAGAAGGGCGGCGAGAACGACGATATTTCTCCGGCATTGGCCGATGGCCGCAGGATATTTAGGGAAAATCAGCTTGAGATTACTCATCAAAAAATCGGCTCTCATGGCGGCGGTCAAGGAGTGGGTCAATACTCCGCCTTTCCCGTAGTATTCAATGGCGGTTTTTCTTTCGGGTTCCAAATCTTTAAATAAAGAAGTCAGCGCTCCGCACCCATCCATGGTCAAAAGCTGGCTTGATGAGCCGGGAACATCCAAGAGAGATAGTATTTCGCTTCGAATTCGCTCTCCGGCCGGACTTGGAGTCAAATCTTTGACATTTTTGATGAGCTTGAGCGTGTTTTTTTCGATCTCAAAACCAAGCTGAGCCGATAGACGAAAGGCGCGCAAGATTCTTAAAGGGTCGGCTCTTAGTATCTCTTCGGATTCGCAGCGCAGAATTTTTTTGCCAAGATCCTTGATTCCGCCCCTGGGGTCGAACAGCATTTTTTTTGACGCGGACTGGGCCATGGCGTTGATCGTAAAATCGCGGCGATAAAGATCTTCATCAATGGTTTTGCCTTGTATTTGAGCGATGTCAATTTGCCGGGTAATTTTATATTCTGAGGGAAGAATGAGCCGGAAAACCACGTTTTCCTCATCCAAGGTGATTTTTTTCGCGCGGAGAATTGAGGCAAGGCGTTTGGCGAGAAGAGGCGCGGAAAAAGACGCTAGGTCGAGATCGTGAATTGGACGTTTAAGAAAGAGGTCCCGAACGGACCCCCCAACGGCAAAGCAATCCGGGTCGATTGAGGCTGTGATGGACAGAAGCTTCGCGGCCTCTTGGGGCCATTTGGTCATATAATTTCTTAAGGAACCCTAACCGACGGATGCCGCGCGCTTTTTTATTTCCAGCTCGCGCAACGTCCTTTTAAGAATTTTTTGAAGCGAATTTCTCGGCAAGGACTCCACGATTTCGATGTCGCGGGGGCGCTTGTAGGAATCAAATTTTTCCCGACAGTATTTCATCAAGGACGATTTGTCTTCCTTGGAGCCTGGTTTGAGAACGATGAAGGCTTTAATGATTTCATCTCCGTGCTCGTCGGGAACCCCAATGACGGCAGATTCAAGAATCTCGGGGTTCTCCGCCAAAACCGCTTCGACTTGGGCCGAGAAAACCTTGAGCCCCTTGATGATGATCATGTCTTTCTTGCGGTCACGGATGAAAAGATATCCTTCCTCATCTAAAATTCCGATGTCTCCGGTTTTCAACCATCCATCCCGCGTGAAAGCTTTTTTAGTCTCTTCGGGGAGGTTGTAATAGCCCTTCATCACGCAGCGCCCGCGGGCGCAAATTTCTCCCTCTTCTCCGGATTTGAGAACGCGCTCCTCATCATCGACGATTTTAACCTCCACTCCCTCGATGGGTTTTCCCACGCTGCCGGCTTTTGGACGGTCGGGCGAGTTGATGGTGATGACCGGAGAGGTTTCGGTGAGGCCGTAGCCCTCAAGAATTTTAACTTTAAACGCTCGCTCAAACTCTTGGGAAGTCGCCAAGTTAAGAGGGGCTGCGCCTGAAACCGCCATGCGGACTTTTCGAAAATACCAATGGCGCAAGACAAAACCCTTAAGCCCTTTGGAGGACTTGGCCAAAAGGGAATAAATTTGAGGCACCGCCAAAAACAAGGTGGTTTTGCTTTTAGCCATGAGACTCAGCCAGGGCTTGGAAGGGGTAATGGACGGGGCGATGGCGAGACGGGATCTCAGGCGCATGGAGACTAAAACGTTGGCGGTCCAAGCCAAGGTGTGGAACATCGGCAAAATCGCCAGGCTTGAATCATGAGAAAAAAGATTCAGCCGGGCAATGCCGCCTTCCGTATTGGTGATCAGATTCTTGTGTGTGAGCATTACCCCCTTGGGCTTTCCGGTGGTTCCCGAGGTGTAGAGAATCACGGCCACGTCTTCCTCGGACAGCGGCGCGAAGGTTTCTAAAGGGACATCTTTAAGCAAGTCGGAAAAAGGATATTCATTTTCAAGGCAGGCGGGTTTTCCCTCATCGCTCATCCAAATAAACTTGATTTTATCCAAGAGTTTTACAGCGCCTCTTAATCCCTTGATGAATTCTTCCTGGGTCACGATTCCGACGGCTCCGCAGTCGCCCAGCATATAGGCCAACTCTTCGGAATTGTGGATCATGTAGTTGATAGGCACTGCAATTGCCCCTAAACGGGAAAGCGCGAAATAGGCCTCGATAAAAACGGGGCTGTTCCTGTGGACGATGGCGACCCGGTCTCCTTGCTTGATTCCGTTTTTCTTGAGATTTGAAGCGATCGTCAAAACGCGATTTTTAATATCAGCATAAGAGAGATTCCCCGTACTGGTCAAAAGCCCCGAGTTTTGGCGACTGTTTTGGGCGGCCTCATCCAAAAGATCGTTTAGAGTTTTCATGGGTCTATTTTGTCAAAACTATCGCTTGCGGTCAATGACCGGACCTTGGGTCTAGAATATCTCTGAGACCGTCGCCCAAGAGGTTCCAGCCGAGAACGAAAAGAAAAATGGCGAGGCCGGGGATGGTGAAAGTGTTCCAATAGGCAAAAGAATTTCCGGAAGAGCCCATAATCCAGTTTCGAGAAAGAGAAATAAGTTGCCCCCAGTCGGCGTATCCCAAAGGCGCTCCAAGGCCCAGGAAGCTGAGAGCCGCAGCCGTGATGACGATAGAACCCATATCCAAGGAGGCGAGAACCAGAATCGGGTAAATGCAGTTGGGGAGGATATGCCTTAAAAAGATTCGCAGGTGAGAGGCCCCCATCGCGCGGGCGGCTTGGATGAATTCCCGGTTTCTTATGGCCAGAACATCGCCTCTGAGAAGCCGGGCGTAGGACGGCCAGGAGACCGCAGTTACGGAGATCATCACATGGCTGAGACTGGGACCGGTGATGGCGACGATGACGACGGCAAGTAGAAGGCTTGGGAGAGCCAAGATGACGTCGGTAAAGCGCATGATGAGTTCATCGACCCATCCGCCGAAATATCCCGATAATCCGCCCAACAAGATTCCGAGCAAGACGGAAAATCCAACCACGGTCAAGGCTACCTTGAGAGCCGTGCGCGTTCCCCAGACCATTCCGTAATAGAGGTCATACTGATCTTCGGTCGTTCCAAAAATATGAGCGCGGCTGGGGAGTTTTGGCTCCGGGCTGTATCCGAATTCCGGAATCAAATAGGGGTTGCGGCTGTTCTGCGGCGCGGGGGCTAGCCAAGAGCTTAAGGCCGCGACAAGGATAAAAAATACAATCAGCGATAGTCCGACCAGCGCGGAGGGTTTTTTGATGAATCCTTTGCGGAAAAACTTTAACTTGCTTGAGAATGATGAAAAAGCCAGGGCATTTAAGCCATTGTCAGGGGCTTCCGCGTCCATGCCTTAAGTTTAGCTTATTTGCTTGGAATTGGGGCGAGCTCTCAGCCTTTGAGAATGCCGGCGATTTGGGCGTACCCGCGCTTTTGAGCGATGGTGAGGGCCGTCATCCCATCGAGGCCTTCAAGGGAGGCGGAGGCGTTCTTAGACAAAAGGGTTTGGACAACGGTCGTTTGCCCATTATGGGCCGCCCACATCAGCGCGCTGTATCCGAAATGATCTTGGGCGTTGAGGTTAGCGCCACTGGAAGCGAGAAATAAGACCATGGCGGCGTTTCCATTCTGGGCGGCTTTGATGAGGGCCGTTTGCCCGTGGGTGTCCGCAGCGTTAATATTGGCTTTGGCGGTTAGCAGGGCTTGAACCGAAACGGTCGAGCCGTCAACGGCGGCATACATGAGAGCGGAATTGCCCAAGGCGTCAATTCCGTTGACGTTGTAGCCAAGAGAGGTCAAAAGTGAAATGTTTCCCGCGTTTCCCACCTTGGCGGCTTCGATGACGGGATTAAAGGAACTGGGGACATGCTTTAAATCCCCGCCCGCTTTAATGAGAGCGGAAAGAAGAGAGAAATCCCCGCGGCTGACGGCCCACATGGTCGCCGTATACCCATATTGGTCGAAGGCGTTGGGGTTGGCCCCTTGGGACACGAGGCTTAGAGCCGCGCTTTCTTGCCCTTGTTTGACGGCGGAAATCAAACTTGAGTTCAAATTCAAGGCGAAGGCCCGGCTCGAGGGCAAAGCCAGCGCCAGCGCCCAAAAAAGATGTCCGGCAATTTTTCTCATCTCCCCTCAGTGTAGCCCCCGGTTTTTCGTTTGTCAATAGAAAAATCCATTGTTTTAAGCGGTCGGCGGCTCCGTTTTTACTTGAGCGTTCACCAAGAAAATTGATAGGGTCATGACGAATATGTCAAGGCCGTTCCTCTTTTTTCTTTCTGTGAATGGCTGTGGATAAAGTGCATAACTTATTTTGGCAATGCGGCAGATGTCGGTGGGAAGCTGGGACTGCCTAGCAGCCTGAATTTCCTCCAAGGATGATTGCGGGGCATGATGTATGGTTTCCTCAAGGGCCCGCGCGGACGCTGATTTTTTTCTAGCCGCATAGAAAGGCGTATAGGGCTTTTTTTCGATAGGCTTGAAGTTGAGATACCGCTCTTTAAAACGCAGATGCGTGGAGCCGTCGAGCCTGACTTCGACAAGAAGTTTATCCTTTGGCCGCACGCGCACGGGCTGATCACCCAGGCGCAGATCGACGAACTCAAAACGATCGACGGCGTGGACTGGATCGCGGCGCTCAAGCCGCAGGGGATCAAAAAACTCGTCGAAGACAAAGCCGTGCAGATGGAGTTGCAGAAAATCCAGGCTATGGTCGCGCGGGGTGAACTCAAGAACAAGGGCGCGAACGAAATCGGGGTAGCCGTCGGCAAGGTCGTCAACAAGTATAAGATGTCAAAGCACGTCGCGCT
>JAJZCM010000089.1 GCA_021846045.1 bacterium
TCGCGGTCTTTCCCACGCCGGGGTCTCCAATCAGAACCGGATTGTTTTTCGTGCGGCGAGCGAGAATTTGAATCATCCGCTCAATCTCGTCGGCCCGACCGATGACGGGATCAAGTTTCCCCTCTCTCGCCATCACCGTTAAATCGCGGCCGAACTCGTCTAAGGTCGGCGTTTTTGATTTGGCCTTCGGCCCGCCTGGAGACGGCGCCGAAGCGCTGGAACCGCCGCCGGGCTGGGAGGATTGTCCCTCTCCCAGCAGATTCAGGACCTCCTCGCGAACGACTTCAAGCCGAAGGCCCAAATTCTCTAAAACGCGCGCGGCCACGCCCTCCTCTTCTCTAATCAAGCCCAAGAGCAAATGTTCGGTGCCGACGTAGGAATGTCCCATGTGCTGGGCCTCTTCGACGGCATACTCCAAAACTTTTTTTGCCCTGGGAGTGAAAGGTATCTCGCCCAAAAGCATGACATTATCGCCGGTGCCGACGATTTTTTCAATCTCGCTTCTCACCCGTCTTAAATCGACGCCCAAGTTCGCGAGCACCTGCGCCGCGACGCCTTCGCCCAAAGCGATAAGCCCCAGCAAAATATGTTCGGTACCGACATAATCGTGATTGAGGCGTTTGGCTTCTTCCTGAGCGATGAGAATGACCCTTTGCGCTCTCTCCGTGAAACGATTAGACATAGATAAAGCTCCGTTTTTTTAAATTGATGCCCCGTATGGCGCTGGACTCCTAGGTTATATTATAAGGAATGCCTATTGCAAATCTGTTAAGTTTTCCATTAAACCCTAGGCGCTAAAGCGACAATCTGCGCCCACAACTCCCCAACCCCATGATAACGTTTTTCCGGATCTGGCTCCAGAGCCTTATCGAAGATATCATCCAACGTCGGCGGAAGGCCGGGAATTCCCAGAGAAGATATTTTCAAATGCTTGCCCTGAACCTTATGGACCAGAAAGGCGTTTCCTTCCCCTTCAAACGGCAGTCTCCCGCTTAGCATCTCAAAAAAACAAATTCCCAAAGAAAAAATATCGGACTCGCGACGAATCTGTTCCCCGTCGGCCTCGGGCGCCATGTAAACGGGGGTGCCGGCCAAGACGTCCGTCTGGGTCTTGACCAATGTGCTCTTGGCCTGTCCGGCAACGCCAAAATCCATCACCTTAACCGCGTTTCCTTCTCCGATCATGATATTGGAGGGCTTAATGTCTCGGTGAACGACGCCTTGCCGATGCGCGTAATCGACGGCGCGGCAAACCGAATGAAAGATTCGGCTGGCGGCTGTAAAATCAAGCCGTCCCGTTTCCTTAAGGACCCGCTCAATGGTTTTTCCCTTGACGAACTCAAACACGAGGTAGAGATCCATTCCTTCCTCGACGATGGAATAAATTTCGACGATGTTTTCATGGCGAAGCCTGGCGACCAAGCGAGCTTCGGTAATAAAGCGTTTTCTCTCCTCCGAATCGCCCTTGATCTGATCCCGCAGTTTCTTGACCGCGACCTTTCTCTCCAGAAACCGGTCTCTAGCCTCATAGACGACCCCCATCCCTCCCTCGCCTACGCGGGCGATTTTTTCATAGCGGGACCAGAAATCTCCCGCACGAATTAGTTTGGAAGACGGTTCCTTCAAAACCTCCGAGCGGTAAAAGAGGATATGCAAGACCCCCAAGGCGACGAGAATCCCCCCGATCATTGATAGAACAAAAAGGCTTAAGAAAGTTTTTTTCCTCCACCAACCGGACAAGACATTCTCAGAGGCGCCCAAATTCGGGTCCATAAACAGGGGTAAGAGACCCCTCGGCCCGGCCTTCAAAGCGTCGGCATAAATATTCTTGAAGCGGGGATCCAGCGATGCGGCTTGGGACAAAGCGCTGAGCGAGCCGTTAAAATCTTGAAGCCCCGCCAGCGCGAAAGCGCGGTTTTCATAACCGAAGGCGTCGGAAGGATTTTTGGAAAGGACAAAGCCGGAATCCGAAAGGGCTTCCCTATATTTTTTAAGTTTGTTAAAGGCCCAAGCGCGGGTGTCCAAGGCGACTGGGTTTCCCGGCGCTAGTCCCAAGGCGAAACTGGAATCATAGACGGCATCCGCGTATCTCAAAGTGCGTATTTCCGCGATCGCTCGGTCGTTCCAAGCCTCGGCCGAGGCGGGGTCTAAGTGAATCGCTTGGCCTAGAATCTTAATCGCCTGCCGGTCATGATTTTGGGCCATCAAATCTTTCGACTCTCGAATAAGCTCGAAGGAACGCTGAAGCTCGTTGGGAGTGGGTTGAGCGACCGGAGGAGGGGCGGCTTGGGCGCCCGCCAGCAAAATCCAAGCGGAAAGAAAGAGAAATGAGCCCATGATTTTTAGCGCGAAGTAGAAACGACAGGGCCTCCGGGGCCATCTGTCAAAGGAACGAAGGTGTTAACCAAAGCGTCAAAAGCGGGGCGATAGGCGCGATATCCGGCGTGCGTAGCGGGATAAATCAAGACAAAAAATCCCGATTCCATTGGAAGGACGACATAGGAGTGTTCTCTTAAGTTGACGAGTTTCCCGGTCCGCGCATCTTTTGACGCGCCCCACGGCGTTTTTTGTGGAACGGGCGCCGGCGACAGAACTCTAAAATATTTCGCTTTTCGGTTTCCGTCAAGCAGGATATCCTGCACACGGTCCATCATAATGGGATGCGGACCATAGACGTCTTTAAGCGTCTGTTGGATGAAATCATTCGCGTCCGCATAGACCTCGATTTCGCCGTTTCTCAGCAGATGCGGAGCGTAGTCGGAATACCAGCGGACGCTGAAGCTGGGAATTCCCAAATAAAAACGCCCGTCGAAAGGCCCGAGGAAATCGGTATTCTCATAGTGGTTCCCTTCCTGATCGGTAATCACGTTCCAGCCCCAGGGAATCATGCACTTAAAATCCCGATGGATGCCGGTATAAGAAATATATTTCGGGGGGCCGCAGGAGATTAGCATGGCCAACGCCGAAAGGCTAAGAAAAGAAAAAATTTTCAATTTACGCACAAATGAAATATAACAGGAAGACTTCATTTTGTCGAGGCCTAATCTTCCTGGCCTCGATATCCCTTGTTTCCCAGGAAATTAACAGTCACCGTCGCCATCGGCGAATAGGTTTTCGGATAATTGGCCTCTTGAATCGGCCAGGTCATGCCGGCTCCCCAGGTTACCGCATAAGAATCGTTATTGGGCCAAGTCATTTCTAACCCGGCGTCCC
>JAJZCM010000040.1 GCA_021846045.1 bacterium
TGACGCGCGCCATTCCGGTGGTTTTATAATCGGTTAAGACGGTTGAGATTTGAACTTGGTTTCTCGCTTTGAGAAAGATTTCTTTTCCTCTCACGGCGGGAAGCCCGCCGCCGGACGAGCGGATGCGTTTGGCGATGTCTTTTCCGGCATCCATATCCGCGAGATCGAGGTTGATGTTGAAATTGACGATTTGTTCCCTCGCTCCAACAGCCACCGCGCCGGCGGTCGGATGAATTTTGTTGGGGCCGAAGTCCGGAACCTTCTCGGGGTCTTTGCCGATGAGTTCCTTAAGACCCTCAAATTGCCCCTTGCGGACGTTCGCCAAATCTTTCCGCTGTGGGTTCTGGGCCGCTTCCCCGTAGAGATAGACCGGGATTTGAAGCTCGCGCCCGATCTTGTCGCCAAGACGTTTGGCCAATGCGCGGCAGTCGTCTAGCGTAGAATCTGAAACCGGAATAAAGGGAATGACATCGACTGCCCCCATGCGCGGATGTTCGCCCTTATGATGGTTGAGATCAATGAGCTCGGCGGATTTTTTCGCGACGAGAAAGCAGGCTTCAAGGGCCGCTTCGGGAGGAGCGATGAATGAAAGAACCGAACGGTTATGGTCGGCGTCGTTTTCAACGTCTAGGATCGTTACCCCGGCAATTGATGAGGCGGCGGAGACAATGGACTGTATTTTTTTCTGGTCTTTCCCTTCCGAAAAGTTCGGCACGCATTCAATGAGTTTCATAATCCTATTATATCGCTTAACTGGGGAATCTTGAAATTCTTGTCAAGACGCTATTTTTTCATAGATACACCTGGCGATGGAAATTTGTATAATAAAACCATGCTAACTAAAGAAACCAAAACAGAAATCATAAAGAAGTTCTCGGGAGAACATGTGAATCCCGGAAGCGCGCTGGCCCAGTCCGCGCTGATTACGGAAAGGATCAAACAGATATCCTCGCATTTAAAAACGCACAAAAAAGATCATGCGGGACAACGCGGTCTTTTGATGCTTGTCGGCCAAAGACGGAGACTCATGAACTACCTCAAGCGTAAGGATCCGGAAGGATACGGCAAGGTCCTTAAGCAGCTCGACTTGAGAAAATAGTCATGGATCCCATTCAAAAAATTTCGTTAGAAGGGACTTTCGGCGGAAAGCTGATTAGTCTTCAGACCGGCACCATCGCCAAGCAGGCAGGCGGGTCCGTCACCGCTCATCTAGGCGAGACCGCAGTTTTATCGACGGCAACCGCCGCTTGGTCGCCTAAAGACGCGGATTTTGTTCCTTTGACCTCCGAATATAGGGAAAGAACCTATGCCGCCGGACGCATTCCGGGCGGCTTTTTTAAACGCGAGACTCGTCCGCGAGAAAAAGAAATTTTGACCTCGCGTCTCATCGATCGCCCAATTCGCCCTCTTTTTAATGAG
Source organism: bacterium (assembly GCA_021846045.1). Taxonomy (GTDB): domain Bacteria; phylum Elusimicrobiota; class Elusimicrobia; order UBA1565; family UBA9628; genus JAKAQV01. The sequence continues at coordinate 1,420 of JAJZCM010000040.1, forward strand.
AATTGGCGTTATGAGACGATGCTCCACACCATTACCATCTCCTCCGATCTCCAAAATGACGCCGACGTTCTGGCCATTAGCGGAGCTTCCGCGGCGTTGATGCTCTCGGACATCCCTTGGGGCGGCCCCGTGGGCGCGGTCCGCATCGGACGCTTGAACGGTGAGTGGATTTTGTTTCCCACATTCGAAGAACGTGAGACTTTGGAGCTGGAGCTGGTTGTTGCCGGCAAAAAAGGCGCGCTTTTGATGGTTGAGGGAAGCGCCCAGGAAGTTTCAGAGGATCTTTTTACCGAGGCTCTTAAAATCGCTTCCGAAGCGATTGACGGGCTTTGTGATTTACAGATAGCGCTTGCCGAAAAATCTGCCGCTTCCGGCCGCGCGGTGACCAAACGCGAAATTGCTAAAGTATCCAGACCGCAAAATATCGTCGAATGGGTTAATCAAAAAGCCCTTGAACCCATTAAGAAAGCGCTTCGCGGTCGGCTGGATAAGGCCGGCTTGGATGAGAAAATTGACGCCGTTAAAGACGAACTCAAAAAAGAGATTGAGGAAAAAGCGAAAACCGATCCCTCTTTTGTTGGGGGAGGCGCCCATATCGGGTCGGTGATCGAGGAAATTCTCTACCGCGAGAGCCGCGCTCTAACTCTCAACGAAGGCTTGCGTCCGGATGGCCGCAAGTTCGATGAAATTCGACCGATTTCCATTCAACTCCCCATCTTGCCGCGCCTTCACGGCTCGGTTTTGTTTACGCGCGGTCAAACCCAGGCCTTGGTATCTTGTACCTTGGGAAGCCCGGGCGAGATGCAGGTGATGGACGAATTGGAGGGGGAATACAAGGAACGCTTTCTCCTTCATTACAACTTTCCTGGGTTCTCGGTCGGCGAAGTGAAGCCCGAACGGGGACCGGGCCGCCGAGAAATTGGTCACGGAGCCTTGGCGCGCCGAAGCTTGGCCGTCTTGTTGCCAGCCGAAGAGGATTTTCCCTACACGATTCGCTTAGTTTCCGAGATTCTTGAATCGAACGGCTCGTCTTCGATGGCGTCTGTCTGCGGCGGTTCCTTAGCTCTTTTTGACGCGGGAGTTCCTATGAAAGCTCCTTGCGCCGGAATCGCGATGGGACTAGTCTTGGAAGGCTCTAAACATGCCGTTTTGACCGATATCGCCGGAATTGAAGATCACAACGGCGATATGGACTTTAAAGTCGCGGGCACTGAGAAAGGAATTACCGGCTTTCAGATGGACATGAAAATCGAGGGTCTCTCGATTGCTATCATGCAGGAAGCTCTCGAACAGGCCAAGCGCGGTCGAATGTTTATTCTCGATAAAATGAAGGCGGCCATTGCCGCTCCGAGAAAAGAACTCTCTCCGAATGCGCCTCGAATCATGCGTTTGCATATCCCAGTGGATAAAATCGGCGCCTTAATCGGCCCCGGCGGGAAAAATATCCGCCGATTAATTGAGGCCTACGGCGTTCAGGTGGACGTCGAAGACGACGGATCGGTCTTCATCAGCGGCTTGGACGCCGATGGTTGCGATCAGGCAAAAGCCGAAGTTGAGGCTCTTTCGATGGAAGCCGAAGTCGGAAAAATCTACAAGGGCCATGTCGTCTCCATCAAAGAGTTCGGCGCTTTTGTCGAAATCTTTCCCGGACGCGAAGGACTTCTGCATATCTCTCAAATCGACGTCAACCGCGTGGCCAAGGTGACTGATGTCCTCAAGGAAGGCGATCCGGTCGAGGTTAAGGTTTTGGAAATCGACGGTGATGGAAAAATCCGCCTTTCTCGAAAAGCGGTTCTGTCTCCTGGCTCGGAAAACGCGGGCGGGTCCCAGCCTCCACGACGGCATGACTCAAAAAAATCGGATGGTTCATTCTCTAAGGCGCGCCACTGATTAAACCTATGCCTAAAAAACTCATGGAGAAAAACGGGCCATTGGAAAAGCTGAAATCTTTCTATTCGTTCATGAAAGAAAACGGGCTTGACGCCTTAGAGCTTGAGGAAAAAGATTTTTCCCTGCGGATGGTTCGCCGGAAAAATCCGGCTTTGAGGCCGGTTCCGGTTCCCATGGCCGTAGCCCAAGCGGCGGCTTTGCCCGCTTCTTCCGCTCAAGCCGTCATGGAAGCCCCGCTTCCAGCGGGCATTAAAATTAAATCTCCGATGATGGGGATTTTTTACCGCGCTCCTACTCCGTCTAGTCCGCCGTTCGCCAAGGAAGGCGATGTGGTTAAGCCCGGGCAGGTGCTTTGCATGATTGAGGCGATGAAAGTCTTTAACGAGACGCGTGCCGAATTTCCCTGCACGATTGTGAAGGCTCTGGTTGAAAATGGGAAGTCGGTTAAAGCCGGGCAAGACCTATTCATTGTTGAACGGACGTGAGCCTCTCCGGCGGAAAAAAAAATTCCGTTCGTAAAAAATCTTCCGGCTATACCCAGGTTTTTTGGTGGTTCGTGGGTTTGGCGGCTTGTCTTTATATCGCTTGGCTGACTTACCTTCCCGCCTATTCAGGACACGTCGGAGTTTGGGCTGAGTCCAAACTTGATTTTCTACTTGGCCAAACGGGATATCTTTTTCCTGTTTTTTTTCTCTATTTCCTTCTTGAGTTGGCGAAGAAAAATTATCCTTTGCTTCGATGGATTCGGGCTTTATTTTCTCTGTTTAGTCTCGTCTTTTTAGCGGCCCTCTTCTCCTTGGTCGCGGGGATTTTTTCAGTTGATTGGGGGCGGCGAGCCGGCGGAATCGTCGGTTTTAAAATCAGCGCGGCTTTGATGCCGGCCTTCGGCCGCTTTGGCGGCGTTTTATTTACGCTGATTTTTTTCCTGGCGGCTCTTCATTTTCTATTTAGAATCCCATGGCTCAAAATTACCGAATCCTTGTTTAAAAAATTCGTTTCGGAATATCGCGATTGGCGGAAAGAACACAGGGTTTTGTCGGCTCAGGTGGCCGCGGCGAAAAAAGAGCCGCTGATTATTGAGATGACGCCTGCGGCGGCGGAAAAACCCGCGGAGAAGAAATCGCTTAAAATTGAAGCTTCGCCTGCCCCCGCGCAAAATGAGAAAAAAGAGAAAACCTCTTCCAGAGTGAAAGAGCGGATTGAAGGAAAATCCTCTTCTTCCTACGTTTTGCCGTCATTAGAGCTTTTAACGCCTCCACAATCTTCCAAGGAGCGAGGAAAACCCTCGGTTGAGGAAATTGAGAAGGCTTCTTCCGTTTTGGAGGCCACGCTCAAAAGCTTCGGCGTCGATGCAAGAGTGACCGGAGTTTCTCCGGGCCCGGTGATTACCCGCTACGAATTGACCCCAGGCCCGGGAGTCAAGGTCAGTTCCATCGCCGGTTTGGAAAATGACATCGCTTTGGCGCTCAAAGCCAAGGGAATCCGCATCTTGGCCCCGATTCCCGGCAAGGGCGCGGTGGGAGTTGAGATTCCCAACTCCAAGCCGGCGATGGTCTATTTGAGGGAAATTCTGGAAAGCCCGGCTTTCATGAATTCCCAGCGTTCTCTTTTATTCGGCCTGGGGCTTTCCGCTGATGGTGAGCCTAAAACGGCGGATCTTCAGACCATGCCGCATTTGTTGGTCGCCGGCGCCACTAACAGCGGGAAATCCATCTTGGTTCATTCCATCATCGCCTCTATTTTGTTTGCGACAAGACCGGACGAGGTCAAATTTGTCTTGATCGACCCCAAGCGCCTGGAGCTGACTTTTTACGAGGGAATTCCGCATTTGTTCGATCCCACCACCTCTCCCGACAAAGTAAGCGTGATTACGGGGCCCAAGGATGCGGCCAAGGTTTTAAAGGCCGTTGTTCGCCTGATGGAGAAGAGATATGAAAAGTTTCAACTCTTCGGCGTCCGTAATATCGACGCTTATAACGCGCTCGCGGTCAAGGAAAATCGTCCTCGGGAGTTTTTCGTGGTCGTTATCATCGATGAGTTGGCCGATTTGATGTTGGTCGCCAAAGACAGCGTTGAAGATTCCATTCAGAGGCTGACGCAAATGGCCCGAGCCGTCGGCATTCACCTGGTTTTGGCGACTCAAAGGCCTTCGGTCGACGTTATTACCGGCGTCATTAAAGCCAATTTGCCCTGCCGCATCGCGCTTCAGGTCATATCAAAGGTGGATTCAAAAGTTATTTTAGATTCCAGCGGGGCGGACGCCTTGCAGGGAAAAGGCGATTTGCTTTATTTGGCGGTGGGGTCTCAAAGGCCGGAACGATGCCAAGGCGCTTATGTGTCGGAATCGGAAATTTCAAACCTCGTGGCCTATCTCAAGACCCAGGCCAAGCCCGATTATCCGATGCTTGAGACGATGATTAAGTCTGCCGAGGCGGATTTGGGGGCTCTAGGTGTTGAGCCCTTGGAATTTTCCCAGGCTCTTAAGTTGGTGTTGGAGCGCCGCCGCGTCTCTCAAGATCTTCTGAAATCCCATTTTGGGTCTTCGGCGCGCGCGACGAATCTATTGAGCGCTCTTGAAGTTAAAGAATTGATTCATAAGCCGGAGGGCTCGAACCATTGGGAGATTCATTTTGATCAAATTGAAGATTATCTGCGGCGACATTTCCCGCAGGTTCCCGTGGAGAATCGTGGTTAAAAAATCGCCGACGCTTTTGGCAGGTCTTTTTCTTTTTATAGCCGCTTATGGCTTTGCGGCGGATGCGGTCGCGGCCTCGACTCAAGCCGTCGCCGTTTCTTCTCAGCCTTTAGATTTTGAGTTTGAGCCTTCCTCGGCTCCTTTGACGGTCAAAGATATTACCGATAATCTGGCCACGGTGGAATCAAGAATTAAGACTTTGTCCGCGCGCTTTAGACAGACCATTTTAATTCATGATGCGGGAATCACCCAAAACGTCGCGGGCTCTTTAAAATACTCAAGGGGCTCTCTTTTTCATATCGATCAACAATTACCGGAGAAACAAACGGTCGTCTCCGATGGAAACACGATTTGGATTTGGCGTCCTTCAAAAAAACAGACGCTTGAGATGGATCTCTCTTATTGGGCTAAAACCCAGCCTTTTGCCCGCGGTTTGTTGGACTTTGGGCATTACGCCTCGATGCTTAAAAGGTATAAGATTAAAATCATCCATAATTCTTTGGTTCCCGAGACAAAATCCGGCTACCGTAATATCGAGCTTTTGCTGACGCCCAGGACTTCGTCTGAAAATTTCTCTTTGCGCCTATTTTTAAACACGCGCGATTTTTTCCCAGTGGAGAGTGATTTTACCCAAAAAGGGGTTTCGGTGCGTTCCCATTTTTCCGATATCGTTTATAATATAGCGTTGTCAAGCGCGGAGTTCCATTTTGAAACCCCCTCTGGGGCCCAAGTTTTTGATGAACGGGCCGGGAAAACAAATTGAGCCCCCAATCTAAAAAAAGGTGAATTATGACAGATGAAAAAACTGGTTCTCTCCCTAAATCAAGCGAAGTTCAGGCCAAGGCGCCGTCTATTGGGAATAAATTAAGGGCGGCGCGCCTTAAGAAAGGCCGGACCGTTGATGCCGTCAATCAAGAGACCCGGATGTCCAAAAAATTTATTACCGCCATGGAGGAAGACCGCTTTGACGAGATTCCCGGCGGCTCGTATTTGAGAAGTTTTCTCAATGGATATTGCGAATATCTGGATATTGATTTTAACGAACTGGGTTTTATCGAGAATTCAAAAACCGCGCTGGCATCTGACCAGACAAAAAATGCCGCCGCATCTTCGGAAATTTCGAAGCCTGTTTTCGTTAATTTTTCATTGGCTTCCGATGAAAAAAAGCGAAATATCGTCATTGGTTCGGCGATTGCGATTTTAGTTGCGGCGGGGCTGCTCATCAAACATGGAGTGGATTCCCAAAGAAAAGCCCTAGTTAAACCAAAGGCGTCTATGGCGGACGCTATCCTAGATTCGGCGACTCCAAAGCCGGTGTTGGCGCGAAAAGAAGAATCTTCCTTGGTTATTGAGGTGTTGCAACCGGCGCGGTTGGTCGTTTCTGTTGATGGAAATATTAAGTTCCGAGGCCTCGCCCCGGTCGGCGCACGGCAAACTTGGTTGGCTAAACGAGAATTCATCCTTTGGACTAATTCTCCCTCCGCTCTTAAGGTCTCTCTGGATGGAAGGCTTTATCCGCTCAGCCATCCGGACATAAAGGGCAATTATCACATTAAGGCCATGACGATCTTGGCCCAGAAAGGAGCTTTGGCGCATAAAAAAAAGAAAAAGCGGGCGTTAAAACCGCTGACAAAACCTAATCCGGATGCAAAAGCAAAGCCTGTAATTTCCCCTGTGGTTTTGTCGACCAATCCCGCTTCCTCTCCCTCTGGGGCCGTGCGCTAATAAAATTTCCATGAGCTTGGCCAATCGTCTGACGGTTTTCCGCATCCTCTTGGCCTTGGGGACTTTCATCTCTCTAATTCAAAAAAATGCGTTTTTTGACGCCGCCGCCTTTATTTTTTTCATTGTCGCTCTTGTGACCGATTGGTTCGACGGCAAAATCGCGCGTTTAACGAACACGATCAGCCCGTTCGGAAAAGTTTTGGATCCGATAGCGGATAAAATTCTCATCATCGGGACGTTAATCGCCTTGATTCGAAGCGGGCTCAGAATTCCGTTGTGGGGGATTTTCCTAATCATCATCCGTGAACTTTTGATGGGAGGGCTCAGAATCTTGGCGGCGAAGGGGGGCGCCGTTCCTTCGGCTGAGAGCTGGGGAAAATGGAAAATGGGGTTGCAATCGGCTTCAATACTGGCGATGCTTGTTTTTCTGTTGGTGAGGGATTTTTTTCCAGCGGCGGTTTCCCGTTTTCTTTTTGTTCCTTATCTCCTGACGGTTGTCTGCGTTATTTCGTCATGGAGTTCCGCCTACCTGTATTTTAAGCAGTCCAGAAGGATGCTTGAGAAAACCTGGGAATGAATCAAGCGATCCTTTTTTTCGCGACCGGAGCCTATCTCAGCTATCTACCCGGGTGGGCGTTATCTAAAGTGGGTCGCGTTCAAAAGCGCGGCGGCGAGGGATTTTTGGGAAGTCTTGAGGGTTTGTTTCTGTCTTTAATAATGCCTAAAAATGCGAGAATATTTCTCATGGTAATTGTTTTGGCTTCTCTGATCGCTTTTTGGGTTTGCGGGCAAGCCGAGAAAATCTTGGGACGTCACGATGACGGACGGATTATTTTAGATGAAATTCTCGGCATGATGTTGGCCGCTTTTCTATTGCCGCACACCGTGAAGGCCTATCTGCTTGCGTTGGTCCTGTTTCGCGTTTTTGACATGTTCAAGGTTTTTCCCTGTAATTGGTTTGAAAAATTGCCGGGCGGATACGGCGTTGTTTTTGATGATCTCTGCGCGGGGGTAATGGCCAATCTTGCGGCGCATCTTTTTGTTTAGTATTTTTGGGGCGCTTTTTCTTGCGGGGCCTGTTTGGGCGCAGGCGTCGCCTTCGGCTGTTTCAACGGCTCCGGTTTCCTCCCCGGCGTCTCAACCGGTTCAAAGCCCGCCATCGGTTTCTTCCGCCCCCGTTGTTTCCTCGCCTACGGCTCAAAATGCGCCGGTTTCAGTTTCCTCTTCTCCCGCATCGTCGAACGGTCTTGGAACGTCGTTGTCTTTGGATAAAAAGGGCCCTTGGGTCATTGGCGAGGTTCTCTTTATTCGCGGCGGAAAATTCACCAACGACTACACCTTGACTGAGTTGACTCATGCAACTAAGGGCAGCCTCTATACGGAACAAGATATTCAAGACGATGTCAAAAGAATGGAGGCGACGGGGCAATTTTCTGCGGTCGTTCCGGAACTCTATGAAATGCCGACCCCAGTTCCGTCCCAACTTTCTACGCTCGTCATCGTTGGCCGCGAAGTGCGGTTGGTCTATAAATTAATCGAGAAAAACCCCGGGGCCGGTCCGGTTTCTTCCGCGCCAAAAAAACCGCTGACCGCTACGGCTCCGCTTAGGGTGAGGCCTCCGGCCCCTTTGTCTGGGGTCATATTCACCCCGACGGCTTATCGCGGGCATGACCAGGATAATTCTCCCGGCTTGGGATTGGACATAAACGCCGATTACATCATCGGACGTCTTTACGGAAAGAACTCGTTTAAAAACTCTCCGGCCAAAACTAATTATTTGGACCAGGTGGGCGTCTGGATGCTCTCAGCGGACGGGAAAATGCAGCTTCAATCGGAAACCAACATCCGCCCGGCGGTCGCTTTCGGAACTCAAGGAACGCTTCTTTTCAGAGACACTTCCCAGCCGACGGCGTCCGGCGCAGGCTCAACCAATGTGACGGCCCAGGTGAGCAATCAAAACGGAACTCAACTCTTAGGAGACGCTTATTTTGTGATGACGAAAAAGATTTATATTGCTCGCTTGAGCGCGGGCATGATGTTCGGTAATTGGGGAGATGCGGTCGCTCAATTTTCCAATTTCCTAAGTCCCACGGCCTTGACCTTCTATGCCCAAGACCCCAATCAAACGGTCGTCAGCCATACAGTCCCTTTTGTCAATGTGATTTTTAGAGCGACCTCGAACCATCCGATAGAAATTGAGGCCATGCAATTTAACGGGGCCGCTCTCCATCCGCTGCTCATTAACCTCAAGGCTAGCCACTATCTCAAAACGGACTTTAACCTCGGATATTTGAAGTTTAACGGCGGCTATGACCTTTTGGGCATGATCGCCGTCCGCTATAACTTCTGGCCGCGGTAGTCATTGCCGTAGATGGGCGATGAAGCGCCGGCGGTCGCCTTTGGAACCCGGGGTCACTTCCCCATTGGTAAAATCCGAAGCCCGTCGGCGTTTCTGTTATAATAAAAACATGAGCTCCGAAATCATGACGGGGATTTTTATTCGCGAAGCCCGCATGGAGGATGATTCCAGGATTGGCGAGCTTTTGCTTGACGCCTTTATGTCGACTTATGCGCGCAAGATGCCGGAAATCGTCTATGGGGAGGCCCGAAAGGCCGAATTGCGGGACGTCGCTGGAAAAAGGCGCAAAGCCACCGTTCTTGTTTGCGAGCTTGAGGGCCAAATCGTCGGCACGGTCGCGATTTTCAAGCCCGGAGCCCTGGATTCAAAAGCCTGGATAAAAAATTTTGCCGATCTTCGGCATCTGGCCGTCGATCCAAGACTTCATGGAAAGGGCGTTGCCAAGCCGCTTCTTGACCGGGCCGAGGAAATCGTGAAGGTGGAGTGGAAAATAGATGGAATTTGCCTTCACGTTCGGCAAGGCGTCGGCGGCGTCGCCCGCCTATATGAAAAACGGGGGTTTGTCCGAGATCCTGCCGGCGATATCCGAAATCCGGAGGTTCTTCTTGAAGCCTATTTTTTGCGCTTCCCGCCCCCGGAAAAGGGAGAATCCCAATGAGCGCGCATTCCAGCTTGAAATCCTACGGGCTTGATTTTTTTCGCCCTGTTTCGCCTCTGGGAGTCGTTTTTTATGCCGTTCTTTTTTTTATTGCCGCGGCCACGGCGGCCTCTTTTTTTCGTTCCGCAGTTGAGCGCATCCTAGAAAAAGATTCCCGCCGCCGCATTGACCGCACCTATGCGATTTTTCTCACCAAATTCGGCGTCTTGTCGATTTATGGGCTATTTTTTGTTTTTTACGCCCAATTAATCCCGTCTCTTCATTCAGTTGCCGCTTTTCTGCTGACCGGAGCGAGCATTGTTTCTTTGACCGTCGGGCTCGCGGCTCAAAACACTCTCGGCAATATGGTGGCGGGGGTGGCGATTTTGATTTATCGCCCTTTTCACGTGGGAGACATAATTCGGGTCGCGGTTCCGGGCGGCGCCGATCAGGGAATAGTCGAACAGATATCTTTGGGATATACAACGTTGTTGACCGAAGACCAAAGGAGCATCTTGGTTCCCAACGGGGTCATTCTCGGTCAGACGATTATTAAGATTAAATAATTCGCTTTCTTTATTCTATCGTAACTGCTCAGGTTCGTCATTCCGGCGACCGAGCATTGGGGAGGAAGTGCCGCTTCCAAGTTCGTTGGAGAGCGGCCGAAAGCCGGAATCCAGAAAATTGTTGCTCTGGACCCCGACTTTCGTCGGGGTGACGTGAATAGTTACATTCTATCTTACAACCCGGGCGCGCAGAATTTGAAGGTATTTCACGGCAGGGGCGTAGTGAGGGTCAATAGACAGCGCTTCTTCCAATTCCTTTTGCGAGTTTTGCGGGTCCGAGTTCCATGTCAAAACGGCCAGATTGTAATGAGCTTGAGCCGAGGGGCGGGTGGCGAGAGATTTTAAATACCATTTCCTTGCTTCTTGAGGGTTTCCTAATTTTTCTTCGATCGCGCCCGCCTGGAGCATATTTTCTGAGCAAGACTGCTTGAAGCTTTGAATCGTGCCGTTCAGCGCGCGGTACTTTTGAGCCAGGAAATCGAGCTTTTCTCCCAAACTAGCGGCGATTTGATAGAAGTTGAGGGCTTCCGGATATTGCCGCTCGAGATAGGCCGCATATCCCAGATAGGCCGGCGGGCCCGGAAATATCCAGTGCATTGCCCAAGCTCGGTTCAAGTCCTCAAAAGAAGAGGCGGGATCTTGTTTAAATTTTTCCGTTCCTTCTTTAAAGGACATCTGCGAATAGGCGTCTATTAAATCCGAGGTGAAAAAGTCAGGCTGGGCCTCGTAGGAGTAGCGGCCCCGGGTGGCGAAAAAATGCCACAAGTTTTGAGAGACGTTTAAGTCCCCAGGGACTGCCCCCATCAATAACCCTCTGGGGTTCAAGGCATTGGCGACGCTTGCGGGAACATCGGCGTCCGGGGTGGCAAAAGCGGGGCTATTGACGGCTAAAAATCTTTTCCAGGCGGCATCATTGGGAAGCGGGGTCAAAAATAAATTTGGAGCCCGCTTGGCGAAAGAATTCTCATACCAGGGAGAACCGATGAGGCCTTGGGCGACTATGTTGAGGTCGGGACGCCATCCGGCGGCGGTTTGATAATACCAAAGGCTGAAAAGCTGCACGTCTTTTTTTGCGATCACGGTCGCCCCGGGGGGCGCGGAAAGAAAAATGTTTCGCGCGTAGTCGTAATCAAAGAAGTGTTCCCTTCGGTTTTCTTCGCTTAAGCGGCCGGTAATAAATGGAAATAAAATTAGAAAAACAACGACCGCTTGGGCCAGGATTTTCGACCGTTTCGCCCACTCCGCAAGGCCGAGGGCGGCCCCAAAAATAAGGACGGCGTCTGAGAGAAGATAATGAGGATTGACGATGGCCATTGCGTGAGGATTGGGCGGCATATTGGCCAACAAAAGAAAGAACGGGCCGCTAAAGAAATAGAGCGTGAACACCCCGATAAACCGGCGCGGTTTTGAGCGGGCGAGGCCGGTCATGCCCCACAAAGCCGCTAAAATTCCGACCAAGGAAAAATTATGCCGCAAATGCTTGGCATAGAGAACCATGTTGCCAAAAAAAAGAGAACCTTTCGCGTAATTCTCGCTGATTAAATCCAGGGTCCCGCCGTATTTGGTCCGCAGAATGGATTGGACGAAGTTGGCCCAATTGGCCGGGTGATTCCAATCCAGCCAGGGACCGGCCGACGAGCGAATCGGGAGATAAAAATAGATTGAGATTCCCAACAGTGAAAAAACGGCGGATTTAAAGACCCAGCTTTTCAGATTGGGAGTTTTGCGGGCATAAACCGCGCTAAAGGCGGCCAAGGCCGCGATGGGCCAGTGAAGGCCGAAGAAAAACATCAAGGCCGGGCAGGCGACAAACGCCCACCCCGCCCAAAAAGAGATCGATTTTTCATCGACGTCCGACAGGGCCAGCCAAATAAGGCCCGGCGACCATAAGACGAAATCAAGCCGGTTGGAGACGATGACGCCAAAGGAAAAGCAAAAGAAAAACCAGAGATTGTCGTCGTATTTTTCGCTGAGTTTCCAGGCAACCGACAAAAGAAAGACCGCGCCTAAAACCCACAAGCTGTACATTTCAGAAACGACCGCAATTGACCAAAAAGCGGCGTTAAATCCCAAGAGGGCGCATCCGCCAAGGGCGGCCTCGATTCCGAAAGAATCAAAGAGAAAGGAAAATAAAAGCGCGACGGCCCCGGATGCGGAAATAGCCGACAGAAGGTTCAAACGATAGGCGGGGTTTCCTAAAGGAAAAGAATCAATAAGGCGCCCGAGAAGAATGTAGAGAGGATAGCTGGTCGGATGAGACACCCCCAATGTCCAGGCGCTGGTCGCCATTTCTCCCGCATCGCGATAGGGCGCCAAAGAGGGGTGGAGGGTGAAAAGATACAGCCCAAAGAAAGCGAAAAAAACAATGGGTGTTTTAAATTCCGCTAATTTCCTTGTCGGCATAACCTTAGGAAATTATAGGATTTCTTTATTTCTAATCGCCGGAAGGCAAGAGCCAGAAAAAATCTGCCCACTGGGCGGAGATAAGAGCCGCGCATAATAATGACCTAGGTGGGTCTGGGTCTATGACCGCGATCTCGGCTTAAATTTCCTGTCTATTGAGCAGAATAGGGCCAGCCAAAACGGAGAAGCGAAAGGCCGGGTGCGGCGCAACGCCTGAGATTTACGTAATTGAGTTGCCGCATTTCCTTAGAAAGTGTAAGCTGAGGCTAAAGCTTGTAGAGTCTTATTCTCAGCCACCATGTCATCAGGGATCAAGAGATAGGACCAATGTTTCCCGCCATGTTTGCGTTCATGTTCCGCCGCATGGCGGCACCACTCGGCCGCCGCGCGCGCCTTGGCTTGGACCGTCCCATCGGATATCTCTGCGGCACGCTTGATTTCGCATAGGAACTTGGCCGCCTTGGTTTCAACCACGAAGTCGAGTTCGTAGGACGAATTACCGCTGTAGTAGATTTGCAGGTCGCCCTTAGTGGGCCGGAACCATTTCACCACGTCCTTGTCGTTTTCTAGAATCACACCGAAGCGTCGCTCAGGGTCGGAGTCGAACTTTTGAACGCGATAGAGACACTTGCGTAGGCCGCCAAATATCATCCGGGGGATATCTTGCTTCTTGGACACCGGCGCCCGAATGTCACGCTCTTTCTCATCAGCCGGAGCGGAATAGTTGGTCGGCCTCAGCGTCTGGAAACCCTTGCTCACATGGGCCTCGTAGGAGGTCGCATTCTCCTCAAAATGTTCCTGCATCTGGGAGTGAATGAGCTCTGCAAGGTTGCGCTGGTAATATTGCAGAACATTCAGGACCTCGGCCTCGTCTTTAAGGTAACCTCGCAGGTGTTTGACGGTTTGAGCGGCCAGTTTGTAAAGCAACGCCGAATGCTCATCGTAGCTGATGTCATTAAAACCGATGAGTTCCTTGACCAAGTAATCCTCGGGACGCTGTTCCGGGACGATCCCGTTGCCGCCGGCAAGGCGATACTGCTCACGTTTGTGCAATTCTTGGATGAGTATTTCGTTATCCACCGGCGGGAACCGCGCCTTCGAGAGTTCGAGCTTAAATTCTTTGTAGCCGCGGCGCACGTTGCCCACCGGCTGCACCGTGATTCGGGGGATATCGATGGAGAGGTCGTTTCGGAGATGGATGGTCTCGGCAACCACACGCTCAACATCAACCTTCTCGACAATGCCCTCAAACTCGCCTTGCGCCGGAGCGATCGCGGCTTTGACCTTTTCGGCGATCTCCTTTTGGATTTCCGGCTTGACCAAGTCGGCGGAGCGCGGCAGGCGCTCATAATCGCGGCGAATAATTTCCAGCGTCGCCTTGGCAGCTTCCCGCTCGCCCGGAGTTCCAAAGAGCGGCGGTGTTTCACTTGAGCGAGAGGCCGCATACGGCCCGTCCTGTTCGATCCGGTAGATAAGCTCCGGCGGAGCAATCACCGGCTTCGTGCGCTCATCGGTGATATGGACGATCTTCGCCCGCCCTTAATGATGGACTCCGGGCTATTGGCGTAGTCCACGATCTCCTGAAACTTATCGTGAGAAACGATGGTCAGCCGATCCACGGAGTCAACGCCGGCGCGTTTGCCGTATGGCAAGCGGAGCCCGCGGCCGATGGATTGTTCAACCAAGGTCTTCGAGTTGGCGGCGCGAAGCGGAACAATAGTGTAAAGATTGGTGACGTCCCAGCCCTCCTTGAGCATGTTCACATGGATGACGATCTCGGTGGGGTTATCGGCCTTTTCAACGTTCATCAACTGCTCAACGGTTTCATCCTTTTCTTCGCCGCGCAGATTCGAGTGGACGACGATGGCTTTCCCCTTGTAGCGGCCTTCAAAGAAGGATTTGTCCTCGATCTGTTTAAGCAGGGCGTCGGCGTGATCCGTGTCTTTGGCAATGACCAACATGAACGGCTTGACGATAGGGACGCCGTTTTCGCGGGCGTACACTTCCAACTCGACCTTGGAGTTTTCATGGATGCGAACGCCGTCTTCCAACTTGAGGCGTTCCAGGCGGTTGGCGTCGTAATTTTTGAGATCGAAATTCTCCCGCGTCGCAACGGCCGGCTCTTTCACAAAGCCCTCCTGCATCGCGTCGGAAAGAGGATAGCTATAGATGACGTTGCGGAAAGCCTCCGTTTCGCCGCCGCGCTCCACCTGGGGCGTGGCCGTGAGCTCTAGGCCCAGGACGGGTTTAAGTTCGTTGATGGCCCTCATCCCGGCAGAGGCCCGGTAACGATGGGATTCATCCATAATCACTACCAGGTCGTCTAAGCCGGAGAGATAATCAAAGTAACTTTGGCCGATATACTCCTGAAGCCTACGAAATCTTGGAACATTGGTCCGCGCCGCGCCGCCGGTGGTCTCAGCGCTTGTGATTTTGCTGATATTGAAAATGTTGATATGAACGTCGGCGTCGAACAACTCGCTTCCGCGAACGCCACGCCCATCCTCGTAGTTATCGCCGGTGATGATCTTTGGCGGATCAACGGCAAACTCGGCGATGCCCTGAAAAACGTATTTCGGAGTATTCGGCGTGAAATCCGCGATGAGCTTTTTATAAATGGTCAGGTTTGGAGCCAAAACAAAAAAGTGCCGCATGCCTTCCTTCTTGTAAAGATAGGCAATGAAGGCCCCCATGAGGCGGGTCTTGCCAACGCCGGTGGCCAAGGCAAAACAAAGCGAAGGGAAGTCCCGCTCGAAGTCGGTCACGGTTGGGAATTCTTTTTGAATCGCCTTGAGGGCTTGACCCGCATCGGCGCCTTTCTCCAAAGAAATGATCTCGCCCAGTCGCGCGAGAATTTCAAGCGATATCCGTTGCGGAGACCGCAAGCTCAGCCGGTTGGCGACGGCGTTGACGTGCTGGTTCATTTCGCGTCCGCGCGCGCGGAGGGCCCTGAGAGTTCCTTAACCTCGCGTCGCATCTCCGCCCGCAACTCGGCTTCGCTGGGCAGGTGCAATTTATAACGGCTGGCAAATATCTTCCTCTGCTCTTCGCCCAGGGTGTATTTGACGACGGCGTCGTTTTTCTTGGCGCAAAGGATCAGGCCCAGCGTCGGATTATCGCCTTCCGATCTCCGCTCGCGGTCGTAGTAGTTGACGTATAATTGCATTTGCCCCAGGTCCTGATGGGTGAGCTTGCCGGTTTTCAAATCGATGATGACGTAGCATTTCAACACGGTATGATAGAAAACCAAGTCTATATAAAAATGGTCGCCGTCCAACGTCAGCCGCTCCTGGCGGGAGATGAAAGCGAAACCCTTGCCCAGTTCCAGAAGAAAGGCCTGGAGATTATTGATGAGCGCCTGTTCCAGCTTCGTTTCCACCAGCTTGGGCGACTCGGGCAGACCCAAAAACTCCATGATCATCGGGTCCTTGAAGACGTCCGCCGGCTTTTCCACTTCATGGCCCTTCGCAGCCAGACGCAGCAAGCCCTTCTTGTCCCGGCTGAGCGCCAGACGGTCATAAAAGAGACTGGCCATCTGCCGTTCCATCTCCCGGGCGGACCAACTATTCTTGATCGCCTCGATTTCGTAGAAGGCGCGTTTGTCCGCCTGATCCTCCTTGAGGAGCAGCCGGTAATGGGTCCAGGAGAGGTTGGGATGCAACAAGCCCGGCTTCCAAGGTTTCCGAGTGGCCACCTCGGGAAACGCAGTCATTCTTCCAGCGCTTTTGAAAAGGTCACGCACTGCGTGACCTTTCTCGACACCAATCAAGCCTTCAGTCAATTCCGCACGCACTGCGTGCGGAATCCCAAGATGAGGGTACTCCAAATAGAAGGCCCGGAATGTCTCCAGGTTGCGCATGGTGAAACCGCGGCCGAATTCGCCCGTCAGCCGCTTTGATAAGTTCTCAATCAATCGCTTACCATATTCGGCCCGTTTCCTGCCGCCCTGTTCGTCCTCGACGATCTCCCGGCCAACGAGCCAGTTGGAGACCACCTGAGCGGTATTGACTGATCGCGCCGCGCCGACGCGGGCTGTTTTGATGATCCCACGAACGCGGTCATAGAGCGAGGCCCGCTTCTCGGAGTTCATGACCCGCTTCCTTCGGCCCCGGAGAGGTCAAACAATAAGGCCTGATCGCGACGCTCAGTCTTGGATCGCGGTTTGGGTCCGGAGGGAGTCGTCGTCTCCTCTTCGGGTTTTAGCGGCAGATTATTGATCTCCAAACTATAATCATCATGCCCCCACTCGCAGCGGGAAAGGACGGCCTTTGGAATCTTTTTGACCGTCAGATTGGGAAATTCGTCTAAGTTCTTGATGCGGAACGCGCCGCACATAACGAGAAGCGTTCGATTTTCGCCGACTTCATCCGACAACCGCTCAAGCTGCTCGCGCGAGAGCGTTTGCGTGGTGACATAAATAAAATCCTTTTCAGTCGAGTGGCCGTGCTGCCAGAAAAATGTGTCGCT
>JAJZCM010000041.1 GCA_021846045.1 bacterium
ATAAGAAGAGGCAGATCGCGATAGCTTTGAACCCAAGACTTATATTGCGCCCAGATGATCGTTTCGCTTGTTGGCCGAACGATTAACGGCTCTTCCAATTCAGAGCTGGGGTCGACAACAACTTTTCCATTTTCAGATTTAAGCCTATGATGCGTAACGACCGCGCATTCTTTGGCAAATCCCGCCGCATGATTTTCTTCGCGAGACAAATAGGAAAGCGGAATAAAAAGCGGGAAATAAGCGTTGACGTGGCCGGTCTCTTTAAACCGCGTATCCAGTTCCTTTTGCATGATTTCCCAAATCGCATAGCCATGGGGTTTGATGACCATGCAGCCGCGCACTCCGGAATGCTCCGCCAGATCCGCCCGCTTGACGACATCTAAATACCACTGAGCGTAATCCTGGGAACGCGGAGTGATTCCGTCTTTAGTGGAAACTGCTTTCGCCTGAGAGCTCATTTTTTTGAAGGCGCCGCGGCATGAGAAACCGGGTGAATAAGCGCGGAAGAAGAGGTTTTTCCGCGCAAGCGCAGAATGTCGTTATAAGTTGCAAAGACGAGAAGAGAAACGAGAAAAACAATTCCGACTTTATTGGTCGTCTCAATCAGACCTTGAGTCAGCTTTCGTCCGGAAAGGCCTTCCCAAATATAAAGGGCCGCGTGCCCGCCGTCCAAAAGAGGAACCGGAAGGAAATTAAAAAAACCGATGGCGACTGAGATAAGTCCAATCAAGAAGAAAAGATCATCCAAGCCCGAATGCGCCGCTTTTGAAACCATTTGCATGATGCCAACAGGTCCCGCCAAGTCGGGGCGTTCTCTTTTGGCGATCTTGGTATAAAGAGTTTTGACGGTTAAAGCCGTGATGTCCCAACACTGTTTAGCCCCCGCTTGAGCCGAAGCGAAAAAACCTAATTTCTCAGTCATGGTCTCAGGCACGATTCCGATAACCCCATATCCGGTTTGAGGATCTTCCTTGGGAGTGATTTCAATGGTGGCCGCTGTTTCTCCCCGATTGTAGGTCAGGTGAATGGACTTGCCCAAATCTTTATGGACCAAATCCGCCATTTCCTTCCAGGTAGAAATTTTTTTTCCATCAATTGAATCAATCACATCCCCGACTTTGAGGCCCGCCGTAGCCGCCGGATAACTTTTAAGCATATCGCCGATAATCGGCTTGGGGTTGGGTTTAATTTCTCCTTTAAGAAAAATGAGGCCGGTGAAAACGCAGAAAGCTAAAACGTAATTCATGATGGGGCCCGCCATGACAATGGCGACCCGTCTTTCCCAAGACTGTGAAAAATATTCATCCGGGCTTCCCGTTCCCTCAAAAATGTCTTCTCCTGCGGGTTTAACGTATCCTCCAAGGGGAAGCGCGCAGACCGCGAAATGAGTTCCTTTTTTATCGGTGATTCCAAAAAGCTCGGGGCCCATTCCAAAGGCGAATTTTTCAACGCGAACGCCGAGGCGGCGGCAAACAAAGAAGTGCCCGAATTCATGAAGAAAAATGACTACCCCAAAGGTAAAAAGAATCGCGGCGGCGGACTCAAGAGACGACCACAAATGAATCATCATAACCCCCCAAGCATTTCCTCCGCCTTCTGGCGGGCCCATTGATCGATCTCGACGACCTCAGCAAGACTCGGGAGCGAATTTCTCGCCTTAAACTTTTTCATTGTTTTTTCAATCAGGCGCGGAATGTCCGTAAATTTAATTTTTCCTCGTGTAAAGGCGTCCACCGCGATTTCATCGGCGGCGTTAAGCACCGCCTCAAGCCCCCCGCCTTTTTTAGCCGCCTCGGCCGCGAGAGAGAGGCAGGGAAAGCGGCGAAAATCAGGCTTATCAAAAGTCAAAGAACCGATTTCCGCTAAATTCAGCGGCTTGATGACGCGCATTCCACGCTTGGGATAGGTCATCGCATATTCAATCGGCAGCCTCATGTCCGGCAAGGACATTTGCGCCAAAACCGAACCATCTGAAAATTCAACCGCGGAATGGATAATGGACTGGTGATGAATCAAAATCTCGATTTGGGAATAATTAAGACCGAAGAGATTCATAATCTCGATGGACTCAAAGCCCTTATTCATCAAGGTCGCGCAATCGAGAGTAATTTTTTTCCCCATCTTCCAAGTTGGATGATGCAGGGCCTCCTCCACGCTGACGCGGCTTAAAGATCCTTTTCTTCGGTAAAAGGCGCCTCCTGAGGCCGTCAAAAAAACCCGCCGAATGATTTTAGAAAAAGGCTCTTTTCCGCCCCGCCTTTCCCGCTCATTTTGAACGCACTGAAAAATAGCCGAAGGTTCGGAATCAACCGGGATAATCTTGGCCTGCCATCTTTCCGCTTCTTTCATGAACTGCGCGCCGGCCATAACCATCGGCTCTTTATTGGCCAAAGCGATCGTTTTTCCCGCCCGAATGGCGGCCAAGAGAGGAGCGAAACCCACTCCTCCGACCAAACTCGTCAAGACGATGTCGACTTCGGGTTCCGAGGCCATTTGAACGAGCCCTTCGACTCCCGATGGAAGGTAACGGCAGGAGCCGTTGAGACGTCCGCTAAATTTACCCGCGGCATCGGGATCGAAAAGCGAGACTGAAGAGGGTTTGAATTTTTTTGCCTGTTTAAATAAAAGATCGGCGTTTGAATGAGCCGCAAGGCCGTATACGCTCAACTCGCCGGGCATTTTGGAAATAACATCCAAGGCGTTGACGCCGATAGATCCCGTCGAACCCAAAATCGCAACTTGTTTCATTTGATCAACCAATAATAGACCGCAGGAGCGGCGAGAAGAAAGGAATCGAAACGATCCAAAATCCCCCCATGTCCAGGTAAAAGGGCTCCTGAATCTTTCGCTCCCAACGCCCTCTTGATCATAGATTCTGCCAAATCCGAGAGCTGTCCCGCCAGCGAAATTATAGCGCCGATTCCCAGGGCCTTGATCAGTCCTAATTCACCCGGATAAAAATAGTGAAACGCATAGGAAACGCCCATCGCGCATAAAGACCCGGCAAGAGCCCCCTCCCAGGTTTTTTTAGGACTCAAGGCCGAAAGCTTATGGCGACCCAGCAAATGTCCCGCCGCATAGGCGGCAGAATCCATCAGCCAAATTGATACAAATAAAAGAAAAGCAAAATGTTCTCCGGCGGGATTCAAATCACGGATAGAAGCCATGTACGGAGGAAGAAGCCCTAACCATAAGATCCCAAAAAGAGTCAACGCGGCCCGATCCAAGGAATAGCGCACGGCGGAAGAAGCCATTTCTCTCAGCAAAACGGCGGCAATAACCGCAAAAATGCCGAAAGCCGTCGAGCCCCCCAGAATTTGATTGACGGCTAGAAAAGTTCCCAAAACAACGCAGCTTAAATTCTGAACCGGACGCTTGGCTAAATTCAGCAAAACCTCATACTCATAAAGGCAGAGAAAGGAAACAATGGCCGTAAACAATGAAAACGTCATTCCCCCGATATGAATGAGAAAAATTAGAGCCGGAAGGCCGACTGAAATCGTCAAAAGCCTTGGAAGAAGCATTATAATTCCCTTAGCGTAGTGATTCCAATGCTTCTTTACATTTGGAAAGGCCGTCATTCCGGCGTAAGCCGGAATCCAGAAAATCGTTGCTCTGGACCCCGACTTTCGTCGGGGTGACGTGAGTAGTTACAAGGAATTTATAAATCACTACACCAGTCCCCCAAAACGCCTTTGGCGGGATTGAAAGTCTTCCAGCGCCGATACAAGATCAGCCTTTCTAAAATCAGGCCACAAAACGGGCGTGACGTAGATTTCCGCATAGGCGATTTGCCAAAGGAGAAAATTAGACACTCGGTTTTCCCCCGAGGTTCGAATTAAAAGGTCGGGATCGGGAATATCGGCGCTGTAAAGAGAATCTGAAATGTCTTTTTCCGAGACGGCGGTTTTTCCCTGGGCCAAGAGTTTATTGACCGCATCGGTAATTTCTTGTCTGGAACCGTAATTTAAAGCGAGATTGAGAATGAGCCCGGTATTTTTCTTGAGAGATTGGACGGATTGCGCCAGGGATTTTTGAACATTCTCCGGCAGATCTTCAATCTTCCCCGAAATTTTAAGGCGCACGTTGTTTTTTGAAAGTTCCGGAGTTTCTTTTTTAAGAGCGCGTCCGAGAATTCCCATCAAATCTCTCACTTCTTCTTTCGGACGCCGCCAATTCTCGGTGGAAAAGGAATAAAGAGTCAAAACTTCTATTTTTAAATCCGCGCAGGCCCTGACGATTTCGCGAACGGATTCAACCCCGGCATTATGGCCCATCACGCGGGGAAGATTTCTGTTCTTAGCCCACCGTCCATTGCCGTCCATAATTATGGCGACATGGCGGGGCATTCGGGCCGGATCAAGAATTTGCGAAGAGGCCTGATCCGAAGATTTTTTAGCGCGAAGGAAAGGCAACACTTAGGGCTCGTTACGAAATAACTGACATACTTCGCCGGAGGGGGTTTTGGCGCGAGCCAAGAAGTGAGGAGCGAGCATAGCTTGAGCTATGTGAGCGACGAACGACGAAGGCGTAGCCCAAAAGCGCCCCGGCCCTTTGGGGAGGTTCGCTCTTGGCCGATTTCTTTGTCGCTCCTCCCTTCCATAGCTTAAGCTATGCGCGGTCGTCGCTTCTCGAAATCGTCTCAACATCGAACCTCCGAAGTGTGTCATTTGTTTCTTAACGAGCCCTTAAATAGTGGAAATTTCCTGTTCTTTGGCTGCCGTCTGTTGATCCACTTTTTGAATGTATAAATCCGTCGTTTTTTGAACGCGAGCTTCTAACGCTTTCACGTCGTCTTGAGAAATTTCCTTGGCTTTTTCTGCCTTGCGGATTAAATCCAGCGCCCCATGGCGTTCATTGCGAACGGCGACCCGAAATTCCTCGCCGACTTTCTTAACCAGTTTAATCAAATCTTTTCTTCGCTCTTCCGTCATCGCCGGCAAAGCAAGGCGGAGCATTTTCCCGTCGTTTTGCGGGAAAGCCCCCAGATCGGCTTTTTGGATGGCCTTTTCAAGATCATTTAAAACGGAAGGATCCCATGGGCGAATTTCTAGCGCTCGGGCCTCCGGCACAGAAATCGCGGCGACCTGCTTCAACGGAACGGTTTGACCGTAATACTCAACCTTGATGCTTTCAAGAATGAGTGGGTTTGCCCGCCCCGTGCGCATGACTGAAAATTCCTTGCCTAGTTTCTGAAGGCGATCCTTCATGGCCTCTTCCATCTTGACGACAATCGAATTTACCGCTTCTGTCACCGGCATACTTTTCTCCTATTCCTTGATCAAGGTTCCGACTTTTTTCCCGGCCACGGCTAAGGCGATATTGCCTTTTACATGCAAATCAAAGACAAGAACCGGCATCTGGTTTTCCATGCAAAGAGTCAGCGCCGTCGCGTCCATGACTTTAAGGCGATCGCGAATGGAATCCATAAAGCGCACTTCTTCAAGTTTTTTTGCGTTTTTATTCTTTTTTGGATCGTCGGTATAGACGCCGTCAACCTGAGTCGCCTTAAGAAGCGCCTGAGCCTCGATTTCAACCGCGCGCAACGCCGCCGCTGTGTCGGTCGTAAAGTAGGGGTTTCCGGTCCCACCGGCAAAAATAACCACCCGTTTTTTCTCTAAATGGCGAATCGCCCTTCTTCGGATATAGGGCTCAGCTAACTTCGCCAATTCAATCGCCGTTTGAACGCGGGTTGGAATTTGCAAATCTTCAAGCGCGTCTTGGAGAGCCATGGCGTTCATGACAGTTGCCAGCATCCCCATGTAATCAGCCGTTACACGTCCGATGGCTTCGCCTCGGTTGGCCCCTCTCCAAATATTCCCGCCGCCAACAACGATGCCAATCTGAACGCCCTCATCATAAGCCGCCTTGATTTCTTGAGCAATCCAGGAAAGCTGGGCGGAATCAATGCCGTGTTCTCCTTCCTTGCAGAGCGATTCCCCTGAAAGTTTAAGAAGAACCCTGTCATAACGCCCCCGCGCGCCTTTTGCAACGGCGCTGCCCATTTGAGGCTCGGAGTGGGAAGACGCGGAGGTAAATTCGTTCCTAGTTTTTGAGGTCATGAAATTGGATTTGCTGTCTTTGGGTCTATTGCAGATAGGGGAGAATAAAGACAATGGCCCCAGGCCCCAAACCCGCGCACGAAATTTTGCCACCTTCCAAGACATACACCGACCCCAACGCCCCTCATACCCAGATCAGTGTTCATGTTTAGGCTCGCCTTCCAAATCCCGGATGAGCGTCTTGGCGTCGTCCGTAAGGGATTTAAGAGCGACCGCCGTCACGAAACGCTTAGGCTCTCCTTCGCGTTCATGATCGCCGCGCTTGTGTTTTTGCGCTTGTTTGGCCTCGCGTTCTTTCTCGGGCTTTGCCTGAGCGGCTTCGTGAAGCTGATGAATGAACTCCTTGAGCTTCTCAATGGCTTTTTTCTTGTTTGGTTTTTCACGCCCCTGTTTGTGTTCTTGGGCCTTGCCGGCTTCACGCTTTTCCTCGGGCTTGGGGGCCAAGGCTTTTTCGCCTTGGGCCAGGATTTTGTCTAAATGTTCCACGAATTTATGATCTCCGATTTGATGGAGATCGAAAGCGGCCTGAAGCTCCTGGCGCAGGACAGCGAAGGTCACGGTTTTAACCACCGTGACGGCACTGCCGGGAGCTGGGTTGTAGTTGATCGTGTAGGTCGCGGTCGTACCGACAGGGAGAATGGAGTTTATTTCAATTCCTGAATTAGGCTGCTCATAACCAGTGGAGGCTCTGAAGCTTAAATCAAGTCCGTACGGCACCGCATAACTGACCGTGCTAAACACCACAAGCGTATAAACTCCCGTCGGAACCGGCCCGCCTCCTATGATTATGCTCTGAGCTCCCAATTCATCCGGCGTCGTGCCGCTTGAAGTATCGCTACCGATGGCCTCCGAACCTGGACCGAATCCGGGCATTTCCGCGATTCCCGCTCCGCTTAAAGTCGGGTTGCTCCCCGTCCGGCGGCCTTGCGAATCAATAAGCGTGATGCCCACGAAACTCGTGGGATCGCCCTCCGGGTATATATTACTCCCAGCGGTAAAATAAAATGAACTGTAATCCGTTGCAAAGCTAGACGCACTCACCGACATCATCGCAATTGCCAATAGAGTCATTTTTTTCATATCCCTCCCGCTACTTAAAAAATCTCCTTACCCCATAAAGCACGTATCCTTTGGAATCCCAGACAGAGAAGCCCGAATTTCCCGGGTCGTTCACCGCGTAAACCACGTTGGGGAGGCCACACACGCTCGTCAAAACGATGAAGTGCAGGTGCTCGGTGGTGGGATTTTTGACGAAAGCAATAATCGGCAAGCCTTGCGATAAGTCCTGCTGAATAAAGCCTTCCAATTGGGATTGCGTGTAAATGCCTCCGATAATCGTGCTGTTATAAGGTGGAGCGGTTGCTTGAAATTGAATTGCCCCACCAGTGTAATCGAAAATTTTTGCCCACTTAAGATCATGATATTGATTGTATCCCCCATTGGCCGGGTTTTCCAACCACGCATTAAGATTCCCTGGATTGACGGGCTTGCCGTCGGCGCCGGTCGTCACGCCGTAAAACTGTGCCAGCATGGCGAGTGATGAAACGGCGCAACCTTTATCTCCCATCGTGTTGGCAGTGCCATCGTATGTCGTAGTTCCCCATGGCAACGCCGCTTGATTAAAATATGGCACGTTGAGCTTGGCGCACTCATGAAACGTGACGGAACTCGCCTGCGGCGCGCAGGACGGGCAGGTGGCGTTGACATAATTATCCACCGGGACGTTGCTGAGCGTGAGAACCGTCGAGGCTAGGCCGTTGGAATTGGTTGTCGCGCTTGAAACAGACAGGATTCCCACGGGAGTGGCTGTTGAAATTGCAAAATTAATAGGAACGCCCTGTGCCGGACCGGCGGTCGTCGTCGAGATGACGCTCAGAGGTTCAGGGAGCGTCTGATTAACAAAACCAATTTGAGAATTTCCAGTTGAAATCGACAGATATGGTTGAGCTGTGGCCGCCGTCTCGTTGAACGTGTAGTAGTTATGTACGCAGCCGAAGCACCCACCGTACACTTGATAGACGCCAGGCACCTCACCCAAGGTGAGACTCGTCGAAGTATAGCCGGTGTTGGGATCAAAGTCCCCCTCGGATGAGAGACTCTCCGTTGTCGCGCCGGCTGGCGCCGAGGATATCTGGAAGAGCCCAGAATCCGGCTGTCCCAAATAGATAAAGATGACCTGAATCACCAGCGGCTGCGGCAATGTGGATTTGGGCGCTCCCGATTGGCCGCTTCCGCTCACGTATTTAATGACGTCGCAACACACGCAGATGGCGTCCACCATGGCCGTGGTCGCGTCAGTGATTCTTGTTGTCATGATCCCCGTGATCCTGGCCGCGATCATTGTGGTCGCCTTCCGGCTTGCCGCCCAACTGCGTTATCAGGGTTCTCGCGTCGTCCGTAAGGGATTTAAGAGCGATCACCGTCACGAAGCGCTCGGGCTTGTGTTCGTGATCGCGATCATGATCACCGCGATCATCTTTTTTGAATTGACCGTCCCCGTGTTTTTTCTGAGGTTCTGTCCGCGCGGCTTCTTCAAGCTGATGGATGAACTCCTTGAGCTTCTCAATGGCTTTTTTCTTGTTTGGTTTTTCACGCCCCTGTTTGTGTTCTTGGGCCTTGCCGGCTTCACGCTTTTCCTCGGGCTTGGGGGCCAAGGCCTTCTCGCCTTCGGCAAGGATTTTGTCCAAATGCTTCACGAACTTCGCATCGCCGATCTGGCCGAGCTGGAAGGCCGCTTGAAGCTCCTGGCGCAGGATAGCGAAGGTCACGGTTTTAATGACCGTGACGGCGCTGCCGGGAGCTGGGTTGTAGTTGATCGTGTAGGTCGCGGTCATACCGGGAGAGAGAAAACCCTGTGTTGTAATATTTCCACTGGACTCATCGTGACCGGAAGAATCTGTAATATCCGCGCCAAAAGAATAGGCCACGCCGTAAGAAACGGTGCTGAATATAATTAAGGAATAGTTCCCAGCTGGGACAGGCTGAATAGCATACCGCCCTGTCGGCGTTGCACTAACGGCTATGATTACAATGTCGGTTCCCAACTCCTCTGAGACGTCACTGTCAATTCTCTCTCCACCCGCAGAAGAACCGGGTATCTCCGCAAATGGAGGAGCGGAAGTATCGACCGGATTGTATCCCGTGCGCCGCCCTTGGGAATCAATCAATAAGGGATAGACAAGACTTATTGGGTCGCCTTCTTTTGGAGAGAATATGCCGAAGTTACTGGCTACATGAAAAGAAAAAGAGCTGTGATCTCTGGCCCACCCGGACATTCCTGAAAACAAAAGCAAAAACAGAATTAATATCGTTCTTTTCATGACTTTCTCCTATGGCTTAAAGAACCTCCGTATTCCATAAAGCACGTATCCTTTTGAATCCCAGGCTGAAAAACCGGAATTGCCTGGATCGTCCACTGAATAGACCACAGTGGGAAGACCACAAACACTTGCCAGAACGATGAAATGCGGGTGTCTGGTTGTTGGATTCTTGACGAAGGCAATGACCGGCAAGCCTTGTGATAAATCCTGCTGAATGAAGTCCTGCAATTGAGCTTGGGTGTAAGTCCCGGGATTTATAGGCGCTAAGGGGGTGTTGTAAATCTTGCCGTCCGTATCAACTGATCCATTGGTGTAATCGAAGATTTTGCTCCAATAAACTCCACCATAATAATCATAACCCCCATTGGCCGGGTTTTCCAACCATGCATTGAGATTCCCCGGATTGACCGGCTTACCATCGACTCCTGTGGTGACGCCGTAAAACTGCGCCAGCATGGCCAAGGACGAAACGGCGCAGCCCTTGGCTCCCATCGTGCTGGAAGTATCATCATAAGTATCGTTGGCCCACGGCGTTGTATCGCCCTGGTTGAAATAGGGAACATTGAGCTTGGCGCACTCATGAAAACTGACCGTAGCCGGAGCCTGGCAGGACGGGCAGGTCGCGTTGACATAATTATCCACCGGAACGCTACTGAGGGTCAGCAGGGTCTCGGCCAGGCCGCTGGAATTAGTAGTCGCGCTTGAAACAGACAGAATTCCCGCGGGCGTGGCGGTCGAAATCGAGAAATTAACCGGAACGCCCTGTGCCGGACCGGCGGTCGTCGTCGAGATGACGCTCAGAGGTTCAGGGAGCGTCTGATTAACAAAACCGATCTGGGCGTCGCCCGTTGAAAGAGACAGGAATGGCTGAGCCTGAATGGCGGTTTCGTTGAAGACGACCGGCGTAATGGGGAAGCAGGTGGCTTGGCAACCGCCATAAACCTGCACCTGATAATTTCCAAGTTCATTTCCCAAGGTCATGAACGTCGAGGCCACGCTGTTGCTGTCCGTCAGCGGATCGTAATTACTCAGACTTGTCCCCGTAGCGCCGGGCGGCGTCGAAGTGATATCAAACCCCATATTCTCTCCGGGTCCAAGCGGCTCGCCGCTGTAGTCTAACGCCTGCACAGCCAGCGGAATTGGAAGTTGCGCGCCCGGAAACCCGCTCTGTCCGTCGCCGCTGACGTAAACAAGCTGGATGAACAGCGCCGGATCAAAAGGCGGAGAAGGCGTCTTGGATACAAGTTGGGCCAAGCCTGGGCTGAACCGGATAATCTCATAACCGGGAGTGGAGACCGAAGTCTGGAATTGCTCGACGCCCACATAGACGTATCCGGCGGTGTCAACCGCCACCCATCCCGATTCATCGCTGACGTCCGGGCTCTCGCTAACTTCCTGCGTCTTAATCAGATTAAGGTTTGAATCGTAATCCATAGCAAGGACGCTGGAACGGCCCGCGCGGGCGGGGTTCAGAAAGGTTTCCGCCGCGTAGAGATGCGCGCTCCGGGAATCAAAGACCATGCCGGACAAAAGAGGCTCGTAGGACTGGCCCTGTTCGGGAACCGTCCGAGAGCTGATGAATACGCCGGCGGAGTTGTATTGAAGAAGAAAGGCCTCGGCGGAAAGGAGATCGCTCCCGCCCACGTAGACGTTCCCGTTGTTTCCCAGGGCTATTGACGCCGCGATAGACACGGGGCTTACGGCAAAATTCTTGGCCCACAAAAGGCTTCTCCGCGGAGAGAGCTTGACGATCTGGATAAACGAGTTTCCAGATTCGACGATGGACGCGACCGAATATCTGTTTCCCAGTTTATCAACTACCGTCGTCGTGCTGAGGGCTACCGTCTGCGCCCAAATTGCGCGGCTTGAACCCAATAAGGCGAGGCAAACGCCGGCGGCATAAAGCATCCGCGCGGGCGCTCGGACGGCTTTATTCGTCGTTGCGGTGTCCTTCCGGCAAAAGCCGGAATCCAAACTTTCACGCGGGCCTGGCCGCTTTCCAACGGATGTGGAAGCGGCACTTCCTCGCCTACGCTCGGTCGGACTCCGGCTTACGGACTGCCGGAGTGACGAATTATAAAGGGACATACAAAACACGACACTAGCGCGCGCGCCTTTCGCAACAGTGCCGCCCATTTGAGGCTCGGAGTGGGAAGACGCGGAGTTCATTCCCCCAGCTGATAGCGGGCAAAACGAACGACTGAAATTTCAGCTCCCAATTTAGTCGCCGTCTCTTTAATCATCTGGGAAACCGGCGTCTTGTTGTCGCGAATATTCAGTTGCTCAAGCAAACACAAGGACTGGTAGAAAAGCTTGTTGATTTTTCCTTCCACGATTTTCGGAATAGACGCCTCAGGCTTTCCTTCCTTTTTTAAGATTTCGGTGTAGATTTCTTTTTCTTTCTCGATTTCAGCTTGGGGCACATCGGTTTTGGACAGATATTTTGCGGAAGAACCCACGATTTGAAGCAAAAGCTCTTTTGCCAGATTAGAAACGTCCGAGGAAGCCGCCGCCGCATCGCTGGAAGAAGAAAGCTCGATTAGAGCGCCTTTCTTGGCTCCGAGATGAATGTATCCGCTGATGAGCCCGTGTCCCTTCATTGTAAAGCGCTCAAAGCGGCGAAGCTGAATGTTTTCTCCCAACTTTTGAAAAACAGGCTGAATCAAAGAAGAGGCTTGGGAAATCTCGGCAATCTCTCCGGAGGCAAATTTGTCCGCCAAATTTTGCGCCAAGGACTCGAACTCGGCGGTTCTAGCGACAAAATCAGTCTCGCTATTAAGTTCAATGAGAGCTCCCGATTTTCCGGAAACGGCATAAGCGACTGCGCCTTCCTTAGTCGCGCGTCCAGATTTTTTAGCCGCATCAGAAAGCCCTTTTTTTCTTAAAACCGTCAGGGCCTCATCAAAGTTACCGTTGGTTTCCGTCAAAGCTTTTTTGCAATCGCTAATTCCCGCGCCGCTTTTGGCGCGAAGTTCAATAATCAGTTTATTAAGATCCATGGTCGTGGTCATTTAAGCCTCCGGAACCGTTTGAGCGGCGTCTTCGGCAAGCATCCCCTCCGCTTCCATTGAAACTTCCCCATCCGGAGAAACACCGGCTTCCATCATTTGTTTTTCAGCGCCTTCAACGGTGGCGGACTCTTTTGCCGAGCGTTCGGCTCGGCCTTCCAGAATGGCATCGGCCATCAAGGAACAGAAAAATTTAATCGAACGCGCCGCATCATCATTGCCGGGAATTGGATAATCAATCAAATCCGGATCGCAGTCGGTATCACAAACGGCAACAACGGGAATATTCAAGCGCTTGGCCTCGGCGATAGAAAGCTCTTCCTCGACGGGATCCACGACAAAAACAACGTTGGGAAGTTTATCCATTTTACGAATTCCCGCCAAATTCTTACTGAGCTTGGTCATTTCCTTGGATAACCGGGAAGCCTCTTTCTTGCTGATTACCTTAAAAAGGCCGTCAGTCTGCCATTTCTCAAGTTCCTCAAGTCTTTTAACGGATTTCCGGAGAGTCGAGAAATTCGTCAACGTTCCGCCCAGCCATTTTTCAGCGGCAAAAGAAACCTGCGCTCTTTGGGCTTCGGTTTTGATAATTTCTTGCGCCTGCTTTTTGGTGCCCACGAACAGGAAGGTTTTTCCTTCAGCGGACTCATCCTTAACAAAAGAATAGGCTTTCTTGATTTCCTTAACCGTCTTCTGCAAATCGATAATGTGAATGTTGTTGCGCGCTCCAAAGATAAAGCGCGACATCTTGGGGTTCCAGCGCCAGGTCTGATGACCGAAATGGACGCCGGCTTCGAGCAAGGACTTCATCGGAATGTTATTCACCTATTCTTTACCTCTCCTATAATTTAATTGCGTTAAGGACAACCTTTGTTTATTGTAACAAATAAAACGGCAAAATTTTCTCTATCCATCTTTTATAATGTAGAATAGTGGAAATGTCGATGCGACAATGCCTCAATTTGGCGGTCCTCTGCGGCATTTCCATTTTTTGCGGCTGTTCCCATTGGGCAAAGCAAGGCGTTATTCTGACCCCGCCCCACAAGCTCAATCTCGCCATTCTCCCTATTCAATTTTCGGTCAAAATTTCCAAACGCAAGGAAATTGAAAATGTCCCCAAGGACGAACAAAAACTTTCTTATAAAGAGGAAGCCTCTCTAACTCAAGCAAAACTTGAAACCATCAGCCAGGGCATGACTCGCTATATTGGAAACCAGCTTTCGCAAAGTTATTTTTTTAATGTCGTTTCCTTGGATAAAGCAATTCCGTTTGCGAATTTTCAATTGCCGGCCTCCACTTCCGCCTGGCAAAACCTCAGCCAATCGGCCGGCGCCTCGATTTTTCTTCAAATTCAAGTGGAAGGCTACGGGCGCATCAAAAAGTCATGGCTCTTCTATCTGCTTGGAACGGGCGCGATAGAAGGCATTGTCCAAGGTGTCGCCGTTTCGTTTGCCCTCAACCGCAATCAGCAATGGATCGCGGTCGGAGTCGGAGCCGAAGAGGCGGCCCAAGAAACGGCGGAATGGCTGGGAGGGACATATCTCTTCGACCGTTTTTTCACTCCAGTTATTTTAAAAGCTCGGCTGATCAATGGGCACACTGGACAAGTTTTTTGGGATGAAACGGTCATGGGAACGCGCGACGCCGCGGATTTAAAAAAATTTCCAAAATCCGAAAGAGCTAAAAAACAAACCCGCCTCAAAGCCGTTTCGCAATCCGCCCTAAGGAAACTGGCCAAGGACATCGAAAAAGCCGCCGCAAAAAACGAGAAATTCAATTAATCAAAAACCAAGCCAAAATTCCGCTGCGGCCAGGAAAGCTGGTATAATAGTTTGAGGGAAGGAACTAAAAATATTTTTTGCCCGATTTTTGGGAGGACTTTTATAGATGAGTTTAGACTTCGGCAGTTTGGCAATGGGGATTTCTTCGCTTGAAGCCGCCTTGCGCGTCTCCGATTCGCAGAATTATTCTCGCTTTACCGAAGACGAGCAAAAAGTCATCAAGGCCGGAGTTATACAGAATTTTGAATTCACCTATGAATTATGCTGGAAATACATGCGTCGGTGGCTGGAGGAAAATATTGGGCGATCCTATAGTGAAGGAATCGCCCGGCACGAGCTTTTTCGTCTGGCGCGGGAAAACCATCTTATCTTGGACGTCGAGGCGTGGATGCGCCATCACCGAGCGCGCAATAAAACCTCTCACACCTACGATCCAATCCGCGCTGATGAAGTTTTCGGCGACGCGAAGCTCTTTTTGAACGACGCGAAAAACTTGTTGATTCAACTAGAAAAGCGCAATGATTGATCTCTCCGCCGCGCATTTAACTCTAGTCAGGCAGATACTCTCTCGGCGAGTTCCAAATGCCAAGGCTATTGCTTTTGGCTCGCGCGTCACGGGACATTCCGTTGATTATTCAGATTTGGACTTGGCCTTGGAAGCTGATGAGAAGCTGGACTTGTCGCTCCTTGAATATTTAAAGGTTGACTTTGAAGAATCATCCCTGCCGTTTAGAGTCGACATTTTAGATTTTAACGCCATCTCCGCCGAATTTAAAAAAATCATAAAATCCAACTGCGAGACGATTGCGCCGTTGAATTCTTAACAATAATTTATATACTAATTTGTAACTATTCACGTCACTCCGGCGAAAGCCGGGGTCCAGAGTGGCGATCTTCTGGATTCCGGCTTTCGCCGGAAAGACGGACCTGAGCAGTTGCCTAATTTTTAATGACTAGCAATTCGTTGTCAAATGTGCGCGTGGCGCTCGTGGGCGAGGAACGCTTTAATTCCGCAGATGTCATGCGGATATTGGAAGCCCAGGGCTATCAGGCCCGGCCATTTTGTTTCACTAAAGGACCCCCCCCCCCTCATCTTTTTTTTTGTTTGAAATAAAAAAATTTTCCCCGCAACTACTCATCTGGATGGCTTCGCTGAAAAGATTGTCTCATTTAAATTCGCTCAAAGAAAAAATCGGCGCAAAGAATCTGCCCGTTCTCTGCGTTGAGACTGAAGATTCTTCCGATGCAATCGTCTCATGCCTTAACTCCGGAGCCGATGATTTCATTCATCGTCCCTTTGACCCCAGAATTTTGCTGGCCCGAGCGGAGAACCTTATTCGACGAGAATTAAGAAACGGGAGAACCGATAATCTCCCCCACATCTATTTCGAGAGCGGGAAAATTTCCGTTGATTTATTGTCGCGGGAGGCGAAACTGAAAGGAAAGGCGCTGCCGCTGACTCGTTTTGAATTTGATCTTCTGGCCTTTCTTATCAAAAAAGACGGCAAAGCCATTGAACGGAAGGAAATCCTATCCGAGGTTTGGAAATACCCGGAAGAAGTTGAAACGAGAACCTTGGACAAGCATATCGAAACATTAAGAAAAAAGCTGGCATCGGAATCCCGCCGCCTCCAAACCGTTCACGGTTTTGGATACCGATTCCTTCCGTCAACGCTCAAGGAAAAGAGATGAAATCAAATATTAGGCCTCTCGCTTTTTCATGGACACTCTTCATCATCGCTTTAGGGCTTTACTGCCCAAGCGCTTACGCCCAAATTCCGGGAATCATAAATTTCCAAGGAAAACTTCTCGACACAAGCAATAATCCAAAAAATGGGGCGTTTAGCATGACGTTTTCTATTTATAATGTCCCGACCGGCGGCTCTTCTTTATGGACTGAAACTCAGCCGAGCGTCCCTGTCACAAACGGAGTATTCTCGGTCCAACTTGGCGCCGTCACAGCTATTTCTCAAAGCGTATTCGTCAGCTCCCCCACTTATCTAGAAGTAGATATCGCGGGCCAGACAGGAAGCCCCAGGCAAGAGCTGGTGACAAGCCCTTACGCTTTTTCTTCGGGTCAAGCCGACACCGCAACCATCGCCTTGACCGCTGAAAATCTCGTTCCGGGAAATAATAACTATATCCAAAACGCCCAAAGCCTTCAATCCGGAGCGGTGTTCTATATTTCAAGCGCGACCATTGGCGGCCCCTTTGTCGCGACGGGAACGGTGACATTGGGAAGTTCCGACGGCAGCGTATCTCTCAGTAGCAACACAACCATCACGGGCAATTTAACCGTCAGCGGCGCGGGACCGCAAGTCCTCGGCGGTAACGTACAGATCAAGGGCAACAATCTGTTGGACTCGGCGGGAATAAACCGAATCACGCTGGGCGCGACCAACGTCGTTAACGGCAGCCTAGGCGCGTCGTCTGGAGCGCAACTGATCATAAGCACGAATATCGTCGTGGTTGGCCAAAACAACAACTCCGATCACTACATCGCCTTTCCCATGACAGCTGGCGGAGTTATTACCGCGCGCGCCGTACTCACCATTACCGGAGCCAATAGCGTGACGGAGACGACGGCGGCCAATCCCAATAGCGGCGTTTTAACTGCGGCCGGCATTTCTCTCAATGCGGCGTCAACCGGACAAACCGTGTATGTCGCCGTTCTCGGAATCGTCACCGGCGTCGTTGTCGATGGCGCCGCCAATATCGGAGATCAAATTTGCCCCAGCACTTTAACGGCAGGACGGGCCACTGATTGTTGGATTGGAAGTCCCAATGGTGGGGCTGGCGGCGGCAACATGATGGTCGGGCAAGCTCTTACGGGCGCAACAAAGGCAGGGCAAACAATCACGGTTCTCGTAATGCCCTCTGATTTCTAGCAAAAATGGGACTTGTCCCCCTTCTTTCTCAACATGATATCCCAACAAAGGCAAGAATGGGGACAGTCCCAAACTCCCCTTATTTGACGATGACGAGCTTGAGGATGGCTAAGAGCGCGCCGATCTGGCCGGCCCAAAAGATGAACATCCACTTGAGAATCTCGGCTTTCACTTCCGCCAAGTTGGTTTTTAGTTCAGCCTTCACTTCAGCCAAGTCGGTCTTTGTTGCGAAATTTTTAAGTTCGGCTTTCACTTCGGCCAAGTCGGTCTTTGTCGCCAAATGGGTTTCTATTTCCTGATTGTGAGAGCTAAGAGCGGAGGCGACCTCTTCTTCAATGGCGTCGGTGATCAGAGTCGCCTGCTTTTCATCAAAGCCTTTGCGCAGGTTTTCAAATACCTTGAGTGTCGCAGTTTGGGCCATGAGTTTAGTGTAACATGAGCGCTAGACAAAGTCAAGATGGGCAAATCTCCATTTGGGGGGCTGTTCTTCTCTTAATTTTCAGCGCGACTGCGACTTGGGCCGGACCTGAAATCGACACGGCTTCCAATAAAATCGTCCGCAACGTGGTCAATCAAGCGGGTAGCACGGACACTTACACCAGTTATGATCTTAACGGAGACTTAGGCGAACTCTCGGGATCTACGATTTCCTACAGTAGTTATCGCCTTTTCTCTGGGCTCATGACCATCAACTCATTTCCCGGACTCGCCTCGAATTTCTCATCCCTTTCTCTTTCAAGCGTCGCCATCCAACTTGACTGGAACGCTCCCGGAGTAGATGGAGACCTAGGAACCTTGCCTTTCGGCAGCCATTATTACATCCAATACTCAAGTCAAAGCGCGGTCTCATGGAATTATTCGAGCTCCCAAGTTCTAATTTCAACCGGCGGAGTTAGTTTTGGACAAT
>JAJZCM010000042.1:0-15980 GCA_021846045.1 bacterium
GAATTCCAAGTCCGGTGGCGATGTGCATGGGGCCCGAGTCGTTGGTGATAAAAAGAGAAAGGAGGCTGATCAAAGCCTTCAATTCCCCGAGATCGGTTTTTCCCGCCCAGTTGATAACGGGGTTGCCAGCCGCAATTTCCTCGCACAAGGCCTTGTCTTGAGGCCCTCCAACCAAGATGGGGGCGTATCCGTCATTCAGGAGTTCAAGGCACAGGGTTTTAAACTTTCTTGCGGGCCAGCGTTTGGTGGGCCAAACCGAGCCGGGGTGAACGCCGATAAGTTCAAGAGGCCTCCCCTGCGTTTCTTGCCGCAGGCGTTGGGTGATTTTTTGAACGGACTCCGCCTCAGCGTAGAGATAAGCCGTTTGCGGGCTCAAAGCCGCGTGCGGAGCGAATATGGAAAGAAGAGAGAGATTTCTTTCCAAGTCGTGAGTACTCCAGGAGAAAGGAAGCGCGTGAGTTAGAAACATATTTCCGGCGCTTTTTTCAAAGCCGACCCGAAGCGGAATCCGGGCTAGAAAGCCCAGTAGGGCGCTTCTAAAAGAGCGATGCGGAATGAAGACGCAGTCGAAATTCTTTTCCTTGAGCTCCCGCGCGGTCTTGAGAAGCCCCCAGGTTTTATTTACGAAGCCTTTTTTTTCTTCTACGAAAACACGGTCAACCCAGCCGGAGTCCCGGAAAAGAGAAGCGGAGTTTTTTAGAGTGACGACATCAAGAATGACGTGCGGCCAGCGCGATTTGATTTCTCGGGCTAGAGGAATGGTCAAGACGGAATCGCCCAAAAACGAGCTCTGCAAAATCACGGCTCTACGAGG
Source organism: bacterium (assembly GCA_021846045.1). GTDB lineage: Bacteria > Elusimicrobiota > Elusimicrobia > UBA1565 > UBA9628 > JAKAQV01. The sequence continues at coordinate 815 of JAJZCM010000042.1, forward strand.
AGCGGGAAGGCCGGTCCAGGAATACGCCGCTTCCAGATACCTTTCCAGGACGTGTTTTTTTAAGTCCGCGGAATTTTTCCCAAAGAAAACAAAGAGGCGCCGGGCCCAGGCGCGCTTGCGGTAGACGGAGATTGTGGGAATTCCGCTGAAAAGGCGCAAAATTTTGGAGCGCAGATTATTGTGGAGGTCCAAAAGATGAGTAAATTTTTTTGAGCGGATGAAAGACAGGGTTTTAAAAAGCCCGTTAAAAGGCAGAACCTTGGTGATATGGGGATTTCCGGCAAGGGACTCGGCATAGGCCGGTTTGACCAAGACCCAAATTTCCGCGTCCGTCCAGGCGCGTTTAATTTCCTCGTAAACGGGAGCGGTTAAAACGACATCCCCCAGGGAGGAAAGCCGGATGACTAATATTTTAGCTGAGGGCATGAAAGACACATTTATTATACCATCTGAGAAATGGCAAAAATGCGAAGAAAAGAATTTATGGCGCGCATCTGGTCGAAACTTAAGGCCGCTCAGAAAAGGGCAAATTTGATTGCGGCGGGAAAAGGCGTTTTGGCGGCGGTTTCCGGCGGGCCTGATTCTACGTGCTTGGCCCATTATTTGGTCTCCCTAAGAAGCCGCTTACGTTTTCCATTAGAACTGGTCTATGTCGATCATGGGCTTAGAAAAGAGTCCTCCTTTGAAATCGCTTTTGTTCGTTCCCTCGGAAAGATTTGGGAAGTTCCGGTCGCAGTTTTGAAAATCAACGTTAAGCGCGCGCGTGCGGCAAGAGGCTTGGGGTTGGAAGAGGCTTGCCGGAAGCTCCGCTATCAGGCACTGAACGCGAGGGCGGAAGAGTTGGGGTTTCCCATTGTCGCGGTCGGGCATCAAATGGATGATCAGGCGGAGACGACGCTTTTAAATCTTTTGCGGGGCGTTAAGCTCAAGGCCTTGGGGGCGATGCCGCCCCGGCGGCTTTTGTCCAGAAACGTTCAACTGATTCGTCCGTTGTTGTGTCTTAAACGTTCGGAGGTCTTGGATTACCTGGAGATCCATGATTTGCCCTTTAAAATCGATGCGAGCAATCAAGATACGGAACTGACGCGAAATTGGATCCGCCAAGAGGTCTTGCCGCTTTTGGAGGGAAAAAACCCAAGGATTCGAGAGCATCTTGCCGGGATTTCAGAACAGGTGCGAGCGCTTAATCTATGAAAATCGCGCACTTAGACACCGAAATTTCTTGGCGGGGCGGGGAACAGCAGATTCTTTATCTGGCGGAAGCCTTAAAAAAAGCCGGCGATGAAAATCTGATCATCGCGCGGCCGAATTCCGCGCTTGAATTGAGGATGAGCGAAGGCGGTTTTAGACGTTTCCCCGTTTCTCCGTGGACGGAATGGGATTTTTTTTGCGCTCTTTCAATCAGGCGCTGCCTGCGGAAGGAGGGCGTCGACCTCTTGCATACCCATACCGCCCATGCCGCGGCCTTGGGCGCCCTGGCGGTCATGGGAACCGGCATCCCCTTGATCGCTTCCCGCCGCGTGGACTTTCATTTGTCCAGAAACCCGTTGTCGCGCTGGAAATACCTTCGCGCCGCGAGAATACTGGCGGTCTCATCCGCCATAAAGGAAATTTTGATTCAAGACGGAATTTCTCCCGAACGCATCGAGGTCGTTTACAGCGGGGTTGATTTAGAGCGCTTTAAGGGAGAAAAAAAAGAAATCCCGGACACGCGACTTCTGGGTTCAAGAATTCTCATTGGGCAGATCGCGGCGTTGTCGGATCAAAAAGATCCGCTGACTTTTGTGCGGGCGATGGAATTTTTGGCTCAAAAGGGATTTGATTTTCGCGCAGTGATGGTAGGCGACGGGCCGCTAAAAATGGAAGTTGAACGAGAAATTTCGCGCTTAAACCTCAAGGACCGGGTTTTTCTCTTGGGCTTTCGCGAGGATGCGCTTCAAATTCTAAGGCATTTGGACGTCTTTGTTCTGTCCTCGCGCCTTGAAGGTTTGGGGACCTCGGTTTTAGATGCCATGGCCGCCGGCATTCCCGTGGTCGCAACCGGAGTCGGGGGAATTCCGGAGATGATTGAAACGGAAATCTCGGGGCTTTTGGTCGCGCCTCAAAATCCAGCCGCCTTGGCGGGGGCTTTAGAGCGGATTCTCTCGGATTCAAGCCTCAAGCAAAAGCTCATCAAAGGCGGAGGGGACAAGGTTCAATTTTTTTCAGCTGAAAAGATGGCGCAATCAACGAGAGCCGTCTATCAGCGGGTTTTAGGCTAAAGAACTTTCAGGTTTTTCAACCACAGGGAGAAAAGAAGAAGTCTAAAATAAACGTCAACGTCGGTTTGGGGCGAATTTTGCCTTAAAAGCCGAACCCCATTTTCGAGAGCTTCTTTTCTAAACAGGCCGGTTTCAAGAAGAAGAGGGTTTTTGATGGCCTCGTCAAGGAATTGATTTTGGGTTGACCTCATCCAACTCGCCGTTCGCAAAATAAATCCGTGTTTTTTTCGGACAACGATTTTTCGAGGGAGCATTCGGGATGCAACTCGTCGTAGAAGATACTTTCCACGAAAAAATTTGATTTTTAAGGGCGTGGGAAGGCGAAATCCATAATCGACGAGCCGAAGGTCTAAAAGCGGCACCCGCGCTTCCAGAGATGCTCTCATCGTCGTTTTGTCGACTTTCATCAGCAGCTGATCGCGCATCGAGGTTTGAAGGTCAAAGCTGAGAAGACCGTTGAGGCCTTTGAGGTTTAAAAAGGGACTCATCCACGGCCAATTCGCGGGCGCTTGAGGAAGGTCTAATAGATCCAAAGCGGCTTTAAAGCGCGCTCCAGTCTCGGCTCGGGCCCAGCTTTGAGGCCCTCCCAAGGGAATTGAACGGAAATAGGCTCCGGAACCGGTTTTCCGCGCTCCCCAGGCGGCCAAAGGGCGCATCCAAGATGGAAACTTTTCCACCGCTTCGGTCGCGTAAGCGGCCTTGTGCCGCCCATAGCCGGCAAACACCTCGTCTCCGCCCTCTCCCGTCAGGACGACCTTGACGTTTTTGCGGGCTTCAGTCGAAAGATGCCAAGTCGGGAGAATGGCGGCGTCGGCGATGGGTTCATCGAGGCATTCGACCATCCGGGGGATTTGATCGAGAAGATTCGCCGGAAGGCGAAGAGTTTGATGTTCGGTTTTAAGAAATTTCGCGACGGTTTCGGCATAACCGCTCTCATCCACGCTGTCTCCGTCAAATCCGATGGAATAACTCCGAACCGGCTTTGAGGATTCGCGGGCCATGAATGCCGTAACGACGCTTGAATCGATTCCGCCGGATAAAAAAACTCCGATGGGCACGTCGCTTAAGCATTGATCGCGGACGGATTTTTGAAGCAAATCCTCAAGTTCTCGCTCGGCTTCAACCGGATCGACTTTCCGAGAGCTTTCTTGGGGCAGACTCCAAAAAGACGCTGGGTTTTGCACGCGGGAATTTTTGATTTGCATCCAATGCCCGGCGGGAAATTTTTCAATGCCTTCAATGATGGTTGCGGGCGCGTGGACGTAGCCGTAGGCGAGATAATCCAAAAGAGCTTGCGGATGAACGCGGGTGGGGATGCCTGCTCCTAAAAGAGGGCGCAATTCCGAACAGAAATAAAAAGATTCCCCGTTATTGTGGAAATAAAGCGGCTTGATTCCTAGGGGGTCGCGGGCTAGAGTCAAAACCCGCTCTTTCTTATCCCAAATGGCGCAGGAGAACATGCCGTTGAGGCGGCGGAAAAAATCGGTTCCATGGCGGATAAAACCCGCAAGCAGGGTTTCCGTGTCGGAGTGAGTGTCGAAATGAATCTCCGGCCCCAATTCCTTTCGAAGTTCAAGGTGATTGTAGATTTCGCCGTTAAAAACGATGGTCCAGCGCCGGTCCCGAGAACTCATCGGCTGGTGGCCGCGCTCAAGGTCTAGGATTGAAAGCCGCCGGAAGACAAGGCCCAAGGGCCCCTCTAAAAAAACCCCGGAATCATCCGGGCCGCGGTGGGTGAGGGCTTCTCCCAAAGCCGTCAACTGTTTTTCCGGGCAGGGATTCTCCTTGAGATTTAAAATTCCGGCAATGCCGCACATGAAAATAGTTTATTTCTTTCCAAGCCCTTAAGGAGGCGGCCGATACCCCGGATTCTGTGACCGGGCCGCATGGCCCGGGCGGAATCATTTGTCTCGGCGGCTACCGGGCGACTTTCGCTTTCGCGAAAACGCGCAAGCGGCGCTTGTCGCCATTTCTTGCCTTGCTCCCGGCGGGGTTTGCCTTGCCCCGTCTCTCGCGAGACGGGCGGTGGGCTCTTACCCCACCTTTTCACCCTTACCCTCGGGATTTAGCATCTCGAAGGCGGTTTGTTTCTGTGGCGCTATCCATCGGCGAAAAGTCGCCCTTTCGCCGTCTTGCCTTGCGGCAAGCGCCGCGCTTTATGGAGTCCGGAGGTTCCTCCCTCGAGATAATTCCCGAGAGCGATTCCCGGCCGCCCCTTAAAGTTATTTTAGCAAATAGTAGAATATTCCGATGTCCTTGAAATTGTTCAATACTTTGGGCCGTTCGAAAGAGGAATTGAAGCCTCTTAAATTCCCTGCGGTCGGAATTTATACCTGCGGGCCGACGGTTTACAATTATCAGCATATCGGCAATTACCGGACCTATATTTTCGAGGATATCCTAAAGCGGACGCTGCGTTTCTTGGGCTTTGCGCCCTTTCAGGTGATGAACATCACCGATGTGGGGCATTTGGCCAGCCAGGGAGACGAGGGGGAAGATAAGGTGGAAGCGATGGCGCAAAAAGAGGGGAGAAGCGCCTGGGACTTGGCGAAGTTCTACGCCGACGCGTTTTTGAATGATTGCGCCTCTCTTAACATTTTGCCGCCTGACGTGTTGTGCCGGGCCACCGCGCACATTCAAGAGCAGATAGACTTAATTCTTCGCCTTGAGAAGAAAGGATTTTTGTATCACACCTCCGATGGAATGTATTTTGAGACCGCTAAGTTTCCCGCTTATGATCAGCTGATGGGGAAATCGCATCTCATGGGCATTCAGTTCGGCGCCAGAATATCGGCGAACCCCGAGAAAAAATCGCCGTCGGATTTCGCAGTTTGGAAATTCTCGCCGAAGGAGAGCCGGCGGCAGATGGAGTGGGATTCGCCTTGGGGAAAGGGTTTTCCCGGCTGGCATATCGAGTGCTCGGCTATGGCGATGAAATATTTGGGGGAAAGTTTCGATATCCATTGCGGGGGCGTCGACCATATCCCGATTCACCACTCCAACGAAATCGCCCAGTCCGAGGGGGCGACGGGAAAACCGTTCGCCCGTTATTGGCTTCACGGAGAATTTCTGCTGGTCAACAGTTCCAAGATGGCCAAGTCAGGCGGAACCTTCATTACGCTTGAGGATTTGAAAAAAAATGGTTTTGATCCCTTGGATTACCGCTATCACTGCTTGACTGCGCATTACCGCAAGCAGCTGGACTTTACTTGGGAGGCCTTGGAGTCTTCTAAAACCGCGCGGCGAAAATTGAAGGAACTGGCGCTTGATGCGGCGCAAGATTCGCGAAAACCCGCGTGCGCGTCCTCGATTGAGGCTTTTGGCGCCGCGGTTGAAGATGATCTCAATATGCCGGAAGCCCTTTCCGTTTTATGGAGCGATTTGAAAAATACGGATTTGCCCAAGGGCGCCCGGGCTTCTTTGGCCGAAACGGCCGACCGTGTTCTGGGGCTGGATATGTTTGAGGAAGAAGATAAGGCCTTATCTCCGGAAATCGCTGAGCTTCTTCGAGAAAGAGAGGCGGCTCGGAAAAATCGCGATTTCAAACAATCGGACCGAATTCGCGACCGGCTTTCATCTCTTGGAGTTTTGGTCGAGGACACTTCCTCCGGTCAAAAATGGAGGCGCAAATGAGCCGTCGAGATTCTCACCAAGTTTTGCCTGCGGTTTGGATTGGAGGGTTTCACTCGGTTAAGGAAACCTTGGACTCTAGGCCCGAGGACGTGTTTGAGTTGTGGGCGCCGGCTAAAAATCAAACTCCGGAAATCGAGGAAATTATCCGGCGGGCGCGCGCGCTTAAGATTCCGGTTCATTTCCGGGACAAAGACGAGCTTTCCCGCGTGACGAAAACCGATCGCCATCAGGGCCTGGCCGCCAAGGTTAAGGAAAGGGGTATTATTTCCTTTTCAGACTTTTTGGACCGTTGGAAGGAAAATGAGGATATCAAAAGAGAGAATTTTTTTCTAGCGGCCTTGGACCAAGTGCAGGATCCGCACAACCTTGGCGCCATCGCGAGATCGGCTTCCGTTTTTGGCGCGGGCGGGCTCATCATCTCGGACCGCAGGTCCGCCTCCGCTTCTTCCGGCGCGGTTCGCTCTTCCGCCGGGGCGCTGGAGAAAATCGCCCTCTATGAGGCCTCAAACTTAGGGCAAGCGCTTTTAAGCGCAAAAAAAGCCGGGTTTTGGGTTTACGGCGCGGCCATGGGAGGTAGAACTCTTTGGGAATCCGCTTTGAATTGCCCGATGATCTTGGTCATCGGCTCCGAGGGAGAGGGCCTCAGAAAGTCAATAGCGGATCTCTGCGATGAACTGGTTGAAATTCCTCTTTCGCAATCGGGAGTTTCGAGTTTGAACGCTTCGGTCGCGGCGGGGATTTTGATGTATGAAATTTCTAGGAGGACCGCTGTTTGATATGCAGTGTGAACACGCTTTAATTCAAGATCGCCGCGCGGTCGCTCCCGCCGCCTGGGCTTTGGGCATCGCTTTTCCCTTTTTCATCGTCGAACTCTCCGGCGGGCTTTATTTTGGAAGCTTGTCTTTGATTGCGGATGCGATGCACCTGATGATGGATTTGATCGCTTTGGCAATGACCCTGGTCGTCGCGTTCGCCTCTCAGAGGCCGCCCGATCATAAACGAACTTTCGGCTACGAGCGCTTAGAAGTTTTGGCGGCCTTGGCCAATGGAATTCTATTGTGGGTGGCGGTGGGGATCATTTTGCGGGAAGCCTATGAGAGAATGTCTTTTCCCAAGGAGGTCGCCGGAGGGCCGATGGCCGCCATCGCTCTCTTGGGGCTTGTCTGTAATCTTACTTCCGGGTGGATTCTCTATTCCTCAAGCCGAAGAAATATTAATCTCCGCGGCGCTTTTTTTCACGTGATGACCGACGCCTTTGGTTCCGCTTTGGTTATCATCGCCGGACTCGTGATTTTGGAAACCGGTTGGTATCAGGCGGACGCGGTGGCGAGCGTATTGGTCTGTCTTGTAATTATTTTCAGCTCTCTGTGGCTATTGAGAGATTCGATTCATATCTTGCTGGAAGGGGCTCCGGCCCATATCCATGTGGAGAAGGTTCAGAAGGCTTTGGAGAATATCCCCGGGGTGAGAGACGCGCACGACATTCATTTGTGGTCTCTGACCCAAGGTTCGGAATCGATGAGCGGGCATCTCACCATCGCTCAAGAGATGGATTCGGATGAGGCTCTTAAAGCCGCGACGGCGGTCTTAAAGGAACGTTTCGGCCTTTCTCATGTGACGCTTCAAATAGAAAAATGAGTTTCCTGCGGCCGTGCCTGATCTTTCTCAATGGCGAGATCGAGGATAAAAAAAATGTCGTGGAAACGGCGAAATTTTGCCGCGCGCGCGGGGGGGCCGTTCTTTGCGCGGACGGCGGGCTCAAGCAGGCATTGAAACTAAAAATAATTCCCGACATCGTCATCGGGGATATGGATTCCCTACCCAAGCCCTTGCCGAAGTTGCGTTTTAAGAAACCGGTTTTTGTTTGCGACTTTGACGAGAACTCTTCCGATTTTGAAAAAACCCTTCTTTGGGCGCTTGAACGCGGGTTTAAAACCGCCTTCGTGTGTGGGGTTCTCGGCGGGGGACTGGACCATGCCCTGGTCAATATTGCTATGATGGAACGCTTCGGGGCAAAAATGCGGATGGTGATGCTGGGCCGCGGACGCGGCGTTTTTTTGCCGAAAGGGCTTTACCAGTTCGCGCTTAATAAAGGAGAACGTTTCAGCCTTTTGGCCAAGGCGGGGGCTACGGTCAGCCTTTTGGGCGCGCGCTACGGGCTCTCGGAGGAAACTTTGTCGTCTCCCGGGAGGGGGCTTGGAAATACGGCTGAGGGGCCGATTTCGGTTCGGGTGCATCAGGGGGAAATTTGGTTTTTGTCGACCCCTTCGGGACTGGGACTAAAATAGGTCTTGACAGGTGAAAGATGTCTGTTATACTAATGAAACGGTCAGTGAGACCGAAAAAGGCAAACCTTTCGCAAGGGAGGGGCGCAAAGCGCGGGGTCCTCTTTGGATTGCCCGGCTACCGAAGGATACTGATTGATGACTGATACCAAACGATGGTTGAGGCGGGTTCGCGCGGTCTTTTTTCTAGTCGCGGGCTTCGCTTTTTTACTCCTTCCCCGCGCCCTCGTTGCTGGCGTCTTTCCCAAAGCGCAACGAGGACGCTCGGCCTTCGGCCTTGACCGCGTTTTTTACGATGTTCCTGTGGGTTTGAGCGCTGAGGGCGTCAGTATCAGTTATGCCCTCCATAACGCGTTTCATTTGGATGTTCGCGACGCCTTGGGCCGCCCCGTTTCCGCGCCCCTCATCCGAAAAGAAATTAAAACCTCTCAAGCCGCGGCCCGCGCCCACGCGGCGTTATCTTCTCTTACCCAGGCCCGGCGGATCAGTTTTTTTCTTGAATGTATTTGGAAAATATCTGTTTTTTCTTGGGGGTTGTCGACTTTCAAGACCTTGGCCCGGGTTTGGGCCCTTCCCGCGCCTAAAAAGCGGGACTTATCCGTCGTTTTGAGGCCATGGCCTTGGAATATCATTGCCGTGGGGTTTTTGCTTGGTTCCTGTTGCCTCTCTTTTATTAAAGAAGTCTCCCACCGTAATTTCTCCGCGCTTCTCTGTTGATTCCCGCCTTCTCCCCCTCATTTCACTTGAAGCGTATAAGCTCGTAAAGAAGTCGTTGTGACCGTATTCCCGCGCCGCGTTGGGGGGGGTATTCTCTCCCCGTTTTTCGCGCGCGCGAACAGAGGAGAAGATGAAAGAGAAGATGAGCTGGGTTCTCGGGGTCCTCCTGTTGCTCGGAGGCGGGATTCGCCCGGCCTTCAGCCTTGACCGCGCCGCCGATCGCCAAGGCATTTCCCAAGGGCGCTCGGGACGCTCGGCCGCTGGCCTTGACCGCGCCCTTGTGCGGAAAGATTGGACCCAAGATTTCAGCCTGACCCAGTCGTCGTCTAGCCGTTTGGACGCGGTCAAAGCCGTTTTTCAGGGCAAACACCCGCGCGCCGCCAAATCTTTGCGTGCGGCGTTTCTTCAAGAACCTCGGGCCTCCATCCGCGTTTGGATGATCCGCGCTGAGAACCATATCTCTCCAGGGCATCTAAAATTTTTGAGCGCGGCCTTAAAAGACCCCAGCGTTTTTGTGCGAGAGGCGGCCGTGGTCGCCTTGGGAGAGTCAAAAAAACCGCAATCGGCCCAGATTTTGGCCGCTTTACTCCCTTCAGAGCCCGACTCCGGCGCGCGGATGACGATTTGTTTTTGGTTAGGGCAATTAGGCGGCTCTCAAGCGGTCGCGGCGTTATCTCAAGTTTTGTCTGCGGATAAAGACCCCAATGTTCGCCTTCAGGCGACACAATCGCTTAAAAACATTGGGACAGGTTCAGCCTTAAGCGCGCTGCGCCAAGCCGCAAAAGATCCGAATGCCCGCGTGCGGGAGGCGGCGCGATGAGGAAATGGGGACTGCCTTCGCTCGCGAATGGACAGCGTGTGACCGAGTCCTATGGCGAGGCCGCGGGCAAAAAAGAAGGGAGCCAGCTTTCGCCGACTCCCTTTTCGAGAATCCGGGGTAGAACCCCCTTCAGTCCGCTAAAATTAGTATATCAGATTTTTAAGTTTTGTCAAGGCCCGCTCTGCTCCCGCCGGGAGTCGAACCCGGATTCTCAGTTTAGCGGACTGAAGCCTTATCCGTTAGGCAACGGGAGCATTACTATTGATACGGCAAAAGCGGCGAAAATGTTCCCTCGGGAGGCGGCGCGTCTAGCGGTAAATTTCTTTTCTATGGCCGATGGAAAGCACGAAGACGCGATGAGTGGAACTTTCTATCGAGTAGATGATTCTGTAGTCTCCCGCCCGCAAGCGGTAGTCGTTGCTGTTTTGCAATTTTTTACTTCCGAGAGGTCTGGCGCGTGCCTAAAATCTTTCCTGGAGATGCCCGCGCACGCTTTCGCTTCGCGAGTAAGGAACGCAGGGATTGTTTTCCAAAAGAAGAACCTTGGATTGGACGCGCGCTCGCATTTTAACGGAAAGATCAGCAAGTTCCTTTTCAGCTGTAGCGTGGATGAGGACGCGATAAGTCACTTGGCGGAGTGTTCTGCTAAGAAGTCCCTGAAGGGCCTAAAGGGGCCTGATCGGCGAGATTGGGCTATGGCGAGATCAATTAAGTCTTCCTGGAGTTCCTTGGTATGAAACATCTCTTGGATGACTTCGCCGCGGGCTCTTCTTGGAAGAGATTTCCAAGCCGTGACGAAGACCTTGGCGGTCGCTTGCGCTGTGGTCATGAGGTTAGTGTAACATGAGACCCTGGGAAAGTCAAGGAAAGTTTTTGCCAAAGGTCCCAGGCAAAAAAGAAGGCCCCGGTTTCCCGGGGCCTTGGGTAGCTTGCAACCGTCTGTCAATGTTTAGTCTAGCAGGACAAATGGCCAGTGTCAAGGCTAAAATTGAGCGGGCCTTCTCTCCCCGTCTGTTCGGAGAAGAGAGAAGGCCCTTGGGAACTGCCGGGGCGGGACTCGAACCCACATCACTCCGTTTGACAGACGGTGGCTTTACCATATTAAGCTACCCGGCAATCCTATCTCTATATACGGTTATGAGCGCTAAAATGTTCCCGCGGGAGGCGATGGCATGAGGAATTGGGGACTGCCTTCACTCGCGAAGCGAGAGCGTGCCGGAGCATCTTTAGGAATGATGTTATGCTCCGGCCTGTCCCTATTTCTTTTATTGGGAATGCTCGCGCCTAGGGCGGCAAGTTTAGCGGTAAATTTCTTTTCTATGGCCGATGGAGAGAATCACAACCAACCGCTCTGCGTCATTAATGGCATAAATGACGCGGTAATCCCCGATGCGGATGCGATAGCGGTCGGTATGGCGAAGCTTTTGGGAGCCGTGGGGACGCGGTTCATCGGCCAGACTCAGCAGGCGGGGCTCTATGCGGGCGCGTATGGAGAGAGGAAGGCTTGTGAACTCGGTTTGGGCGCTATGAACAATCGAAACCCGATAGATCACAGAGCGCGCTTGGTTTTTAATTTTAGATCGGAAAGAAACTGCTTGAGTGGGCGCGTCGGCTCTTTTAAGCGGTTTTCAGCGATTGCCAGATCAATAAAATCTTCGCGCAGGCTCGCGTCTTGGACGATGTGGAGGACGACTTCGTCCCGAACGCGCCGCGGCAATGCCCGGAAAGCGGTCAGGAACACATCGGCGGTCGCTTGTGCTGTGGTCATGAGGTTAGTGTAACATGAGACCCTGGGAAAGTCAAGGAAAGTTTTGGCCAATGGCCTCGGGCAAAAAAGAAGGGAGTCGGCGAAAGCCGACTCCCTTCCCCGAGACCCAGGCTCAGAGAACCCGTGCCTACCTGCTAAATTTAGTATATCAGATTTCCAGATTTTGTCAAGAACTTTCTGCTCCCGCCGGGACTCGAACTCGGGTCTCTTACTTAGCAGGTAGGCGCTCTATCCACCTGAGCTATGGGAGCATTACTTTGGAGAACTATTTCAGGTATTTAATGATGGCGATGACGATGCCAACGACGGTGAGTGTGTGTCCGGCCCAGAATATGAACATCCATTTAATAATCTCTGTCTTTGCTTCGGCCAATTCCGCCTTAAGGAATTCCTTGGTGACAAACTTATCTTCCGAGGATTCAGCCGACAATTCCAAGGCCTCTGCGATTTTAGTCGCCTTTTTTTCGTCAAATTCCTGGCGAAGGGTTTCAAAAACTTTTAAAGTCGCGGCATGAGCCATAACTTTAGTGTAACACGCAAACCATGAAAAGTCAAGGAACCGAAAGCGGCGGAAAGTGGGAAAAGGGGACTGTCCCCTTTTCGCTTAAAGTTGCGGGCAAAAAAGAAGGCCCCGGTTTCCCGGGGCCTTGGGTAGCTTGCAACCGTCTGTCAGTATTCAGTCTAGCAGGACAAATGACCATTGTCAAGACTAAAATTGAGCGGGCCTTCTCTCCCCGTCTGTTCGGAGAAGAGAGAAGGCCCTTGGGAACTGCCGGGGCGGGACTCGAACCCTGCCTTCGCTCGCCGTATGCGAGTAGCGTGCCTGAGCGCCTACTGGAAAGATGTTGTGCTCGGGCCACATCACTCCGTTTGACAGACGGCGGCTTTACCATATTAAGCTACCCGGCAATCCTATCTCTATATACGGTTATGAGCGCTAAAATGTTCCCGCGGGAGGCGGCGCGATGAGGCCGAACCATAACGTCATTCCCAAAGATGCTTCGGCACGCTCTCGCTTCGCGAGTAAGGATCGCAGGAAATGGGGACTGTCCCTGACCGAGCCTAAGCGAGGGAATGGTTGGTTCCAGAGTTTGTTTCAAAAGGAAACCATATTTCTTCTGGCGGCGGCCTTGGCATGCTCTATTTTCGCGCCGCGTCCGGCGTCCACCCAAGAGCTTCTTAACGTCACTTCGGCGGGAGATGTCTCTTGGCCAACCAGCCGCCATGTCTTCTACGACCCAGGGCTGGGCAGGGTCTACGTCTTTTATTCCCAGCCCTATGGCATCGCCTATCGCAACTACAATTTTATTTCCTGGTCGAACGAATCCGTCGCCATTTCCACCGGCGCGGCCCTGTCCTTGGATCCTGCCGGGGCCACCAATACCAACACCATGTATTCGAGCCTCTATTACGACCAGGCCTCCAGCTCCGTCTATGTCATAGCCTCAGACCCCAACGTACTACTGGAAACAAACAATCCCTACAACAGCGTTTTCTTGATCAAGGGCACGATTAATGCGGACGGCTCGATTGGCCCATGGAGCATCGCCCAAAGAAGCATTTCCGGGACAATCGGATCTGGCGGTGGGCATGGCACGGGGGAGTGCGCCCCGGGAATGAGCGTGAGCATCACATACATGAAGGGGGCGGCCAACCCCATCTCCTGGAGCTGCGACGCCCAGGCTATTAATGGGACGGGATGCGGCAACCCCAGCAACGGCACCGACAACTTGGGGCAGTACGGCTTGACCGCTTCTCTTTCCGGCGGAACCGTTTATTCCCCAAGCGTCAATGATGGCAATAAATGCCAAAACACCGCGCCCGCAAGCAAGAATTATGGAGAGATCGTTCCAGTCAACGACACGGTGGGGGGCAAAACTTATGACTTCGAGCTAGTCCAAAAGCACCCCGCTTTCGACAATTTTGCCCTGCAGGCCCTGTCCTATGAGTATTCTGGGGCCTACAACACCCGGGAGTTGAACAACACTGGAGCGACTGGGACACAGCCACTGGCGACGCATTCCATGGCCCCGCAGCCAGACGATGTTTCATCCCTCATCGCCATGGGCTACATTGATTCAACCGGTGAATTGGGCTACAAGGAGCGCACGGCATACAATACTTGGAGCGCTGAAACCGTCGTTGATGCTTGCGCGGGCTCAATTACCACGCCCTGCGGCAACCCGAGCGCGGTTTATGTCCAAGGCGCGCCGACAATTGACATGGCCTATACGATCTATCTTTCCAGCTACGGCGCGGTGAATTACTCCTCCGGTTCTATTGACAGCGGAGCGACTTTTCCTTTCACGGTGACCCCAAACTGGCAGTCCTCGGCCAATGGTGACTCGGTGCCGCAGGTACCGGCTTACGTCAATTACGGCGACCCGATTCCAGTCGTTTGGGACAACTCCTCGGGTGGCGTAGATTTTGAGTTCATCCCGACGGACAACGCCGCGCCTCCGACGATTACGGCGATTTCTTCTTCTCCCGCGACTGCACCTTTTTCAGTCAATGCTTATGATTTGGTCATAACCGGGACAGGCTTTCTGCAATACAGCGCTGCCCGCAGCGTCCAAACCGCCATCTTGTTGGGTGGATCCGCGCAAACAGGCATTACGGTCACTTCAACGACCTTTGTCAGCGCAACCCAAATTCGCGCTTCAATCGTCATTAATTCAAACGGCGGCTCCCCTTATGATATTTTAGTGACTAACCCTGATGGAAGAACAGCCCTTGATTCCGGGGCTTTGGCGCTGCCTCTTCCAGTTGTTTCAAGCGTGGTGGAAGATTCAACCAACCATCATTTGACGAGTCCCAAATATGATCTCGTCATCGGCGGTTCCGGGTTTGAGGATTGGACAAGCCCGGGGCCTGCCTCCGTCACTCTACTAAAAGGAGGGCTTCCGCAAACCGAGATCAGCGTTACCTCCACCACCTACTCTAGCCAGACTCAATTGCGCGCCTCCATCGTTCTTAAGCCTCCCATCTCGGGCGGGCCTTATGATGTTAAGGTGACCAATTCCGACGGTCAAACCACCACCTTGAGCGCGGCCTATTCGATTTCTTCGCCGACTTTAAGCGGAATTTCAATTGCCGGGGAAGCCCTTCCCTCAGGTGGAATTGAGCCCGTGATTCCAGATTGCTCCGGCGGTTCCTGCCCGCCGACTCCTTCCGGCAGGCCGACGCGGCAGTTGGTGGTCAGCGGGAGTAATTTTGAAGACTGGACAAGTCCCATAGCTTCTGTGACAATCGCGGGCGTTTATGTTGATTCCGTGACCTATTTAAGCCCCACGCAATTCACCGCCAATATCAATGTGACGACCGCGGCGGCTTTGGGGCATGAGGCTAGCGTGATATGAGAGCTTGGGAAAGTCAAGGAAACGCGGGCAGTCCCCTTTTGCTATTTGCCGTTTCTTTGCTGGATGAGCTGGGTCAAGAGGGTGAAGATTTGATCAAAGCGAGCGTTGTTGGAGGTCTGAAGTTGCTCCAGACGTATTTGAAATTGATCCAAGCGGGAGTTGATCGAACGAACGTCGGCCTTGAGTTCGGCGATATCTTCTTTAATGTCCTTGGTTCTTTCGTCTACGGCCTCATAGATGAGTTCGAGAGTTACTTTGCGCGCAAGAGACTTGATTCCATAAGCCATAAACCTAGTGTAACACGCAAACCATGAAAAGTCAAG
>JAJZCM010000042.1:16080-17910 GCA_021846045.1 bacterium
GCTTGCTCCGTCAGCCTTCTCTCAAATCAGCGTTATCAACCCAACAATCTCAAGCGCCACCACGGGCCCCTGGAATCCAATCGCTGATGCGGCCATCTCCAACACCGTGTCTCTCCAGTACGACGTTCAGGATCCGACCTACGGCTTGCTTGTTACGACCACACAGCCCGCAGGCCTTTCCATTCAGTGGCATTTCGATGAGCCTTCCGGCACGGACGCCCTTGACGCCACGGGAAACAACGATAAAGGAATTTTTGTCGGCGCTCCTTCTTTTGTTATCGCCCATACCGGCTACGGGATGAGCTTAAATGGCAGTACTCAATACTTATACTCGAACAACGCGTTCACGAGCCCATTACCATTCACGATTATGTGCTGGTTCAACACGACGACCACCTCTGGCGGCAAGATCATCGGCTTCGGGAATGTGGGCAACGGCCAAAGCTCGAATTACGACCGACACATCTACATGGTCGATGGCGGGCAGATTTACTTCGGCGTCTATCCGGGTTCGGTCCAGACGATCAACACCACCGCCTCTTATAATGACGGCAACTGGCATTTCGTGGCCGCCAGCTTGGGTCCCGCCGGAATGAAATTGTATGTGGATGGAGTTTTGCAAGCTTCCAACACCGGCATCACCACCGCTCAGGCTTATAGCGGCTATTGGAAAGTCGGATACGACAACTTGAATGGCTGGACCAATACGCCCTCAAGCTTCTTTTTTCAAGGCACAATTGATGAGGTCAAAATCTACTCCACGAGTCAGCTGACCGGTCAGCAAGTAGCAGGTCTTTACCATGACACTTTGGCTGGCAATTACACGGGCACCGCGTTTTACGGCTTGTATTCGACCGATGGCGGCACGGCTTGGAACTTCATCCCGAAGGCGGATATGAGCATGACGGGGTTTAATGGCACGACGTCATCCCAAACTCTTCAGATTAGCAGCCTTCTCTTTCCGAATAGTACCCCTTCGCCCGGATCCAAGCTCAATCAAGTGGCGATCATAGTGAACGACTCAACCGGCGACGCCACGGAGCAGCAATATACCGTGATCGTTGACACGGAGGTCGGCGTCGCCATTTCAACCCCAACGGCTCCAATCCTAGATATTTCAACTAGCGTGCTGCCAATCCTGGCTTGGAACGGGCCTTCGACCGCGATTCTCAATACGCTCGTCCCCAGCCGTGTCTACGAAGTCCAAGTCTCTAGCAATAATGATCCCACATTCGCGGCGCAAAATATCGTTCTGGACACCACTCTCTCGGCCGCCTCTTCAAACGGATCCTACACCTTCACCAGCAGCCTGCCAAGCGGCACTACTTTTTTTTGGCAGGTGCGGGTCCAAGACGGGCTGAGCGGTTCGAGTCCCTGGTCGGAGCTCGGGGAGTTCCAGACCTATCCCGCACCCACCATTACCAGCGCCGCCATTTCTCCTAATCAAGCGTGGATTTCAACCAACACCTTTGATGTAGTCGTTACTGGAACTAATTTCCTTAACTTGGGGGCCGGAGAACAGCCGGTTGGAACCATACTCAAGAGCGGGGCGGCTCAAAGTGATATCTTGGTTGATTCAACGACTTTTGTGAGTTCAAGTGAGGTTCGAATTACCGTGAGTTTGGTGTCTCCAAACACCCTTTATGATGTGCGCGTGACAAATCCTGACGCTCAATATGCGACTCTCACAAGCACGATTTCAATTCCTGGGCCGACGCTGACAAGCGTTTATATGGTAGGGACCCCGATTTCAGAAGGAATGGAGCCCGTGATTTCGGATTGTTCGCTCAATACCTATCCCGGAAGCGCGTTGCCTTGCCGTCCAACGCG
>JAJZCM010000043.1 GCA_021846045.1 bacterium
GTTGCGCGCGCCAGAGATTGAGGTCCGATATGGCAACCAAATCGACTTCAGGAATTTTGCTGAGGACCCGGGCGTGATGGCTGCCCATCGAACCTGCGCCGATAACGGCCACTTTGAGTTTATTTGAGTTCATAGAGTTTTTTCCGTGGGGCCCGAGGGCGGATAGGAAATGAGAGCGATCTTTTGCCGGTCGGCTTCCTTGATAAATTTTTCTTTGTCAAAAATCATCGCAGACTTGGCTTCCAACGCTAGGGCTGAGACGGACGCTTGGGAAAACACCTTGAGCGTCTCAAGCCCGATAATCGGAATGTCAAAGCGCAGATCTTGCTTGGGTTTTGCGACTTTGACGACGACAAGCTTAGGAGCATGTCCCCGCGCCTGAACGATTTCCTTAGCGCGCATAATGCAGGCGTCGGTTCCTTCCATCGCTTCAACCGCGATGACGGCTTTTTCCTTGGCCACGACGGTTTGGCCGATATCAAAGGCGGCGACCGCTTTAGCCGCCTTCCAGCCGATGAGAATATCCTCCAATTCCGCCGCAGTCGGCTTTCGTCGGCTGAATATTCCTTCCGGAACCAGTAGATGAGATAAAAAAGTGGTTGAGGGCAGCAGCTCAATGCCTTCGCTTTTGAGTTCGGAGGCGATTTCGCCAAGCAAGGTGTCGGTTCTTCTGTCTGCGGCTCTCCATAAAATCTTAGCCGCGCGCAAATCAGGGGAAATGCCTCCAAAGAGGGAAGCATGTTGAACTTTGCCCGCCATGACAGCTTGGTTGACTCCCTCTTTTTTGAAGGTTTCAATCGGCTTTGAGATTTGGCCGAGTTTGAAATAATAGAGGCGCGAAACGAGCGCTTCAAGATTGGGATCAGTAATTCCGGGCATGGCAATGGCGATAACGGAAACCCCCAGTCGTTTGGCCTCTTCAGCAAAGAGAATGGGGAATCTTCCCGATCCGGCAATCAATCCTATTTTTTTATGGTCGGTCATTGGGTATTGAGGTTATTATAGCGGAATTGGAGAGTATCTAATTCCTGCGTTCCTCGCTCGCGAAGCGACAGCGTGACGAAGCATCTTGAGGAAAGACGTTATGCTTCGGCCTACGTTCCTCGCTCCCCATCGATGATTCGTTACCGCTGCTGGTTTGAGCGCTTCGTTCATATTTTTTTCAGATTTTTTGGTATACTACTTTTGCGGTCCAAATAACGGATACGGAGAGAAAAATGGAACAAAAAATAGACGTAAGACGTAAAAGGGAATCCGGTTTTACCCTCATCGAACTCTTGGTGGTTGTTTTGATTATCGGCATTTTGGCCGCTATTGCGATTCCGCAGTATTTCGCGGTCATTGAAAAAGGCCGTATTTCCGAAGCGATGCAATGCTTGGATATTTTGCGCGGGGCTGAATCCCGGTATTATCTGGGTCAAACGACGTATGCGACTGTCTCAATCAGTAATGCTCCTCTAACCTATAACAGCGCTAATCCATTAGATGCGACCTGCACTCAGATGAAGTATTTTTCCGGCACAGCTGCAGGATCGGGTGGAACGAGCTATGTCGTTACCCTGACGCGCAGCGCGTCGGGCGGGTCTCCTTGTCCATCTAACAGTACCTACGGTTGCTATACTCTTACCTATAGCCATGTGCAAGGGAGCGCAGACGCATCTCCTTCCGTGGTCTGTACAACGGGAGGGACCCAGCCCTGCCAGCCTATGGTGCCTGTCGGCTCATAGGTTAAGAAGAGAGCTTTCTTTGAGGGCCGCCTTACGGCGGCCCTCAACTTTTTTTTGGACATGAAAAAATATTGGGGATGGGTTGGGCTTTCTCTTGTCTCATGTTTATTTTTCTCCGTGGCGCGTCAGCACATTCTTGGCGGTTTCAGCGATGAGCCGATGTTTATTCTCTTGGCTCAATCTCTTTGGCATGGCCTGTTTAAGCTTCCCATGGTTAAAATGCCTATTACAGATCCCCTCCCGGGATATCCCCTCTTGTTGGCTCTTCCAGTCCATTTATTGGGAGGACACTGGAATTATTATTTTCTTATCGGTTTTTTTCAAACTATCGTTTCCCTTTATTTTTCGTGGCTTCTGGCGCGAGAGATTTTAACGACGGAAATGTCTTTGGCGGCCTTTCTTCTTATTTCTATCAACCCGGTTATCCTTTTTTATTCAGGGGCGGTATTTCTAGATACGGCGTATCTCGCGTCCTCAGTGATTCTCTTTTACGCTCTGTATCAGGCGAAGGAAAAGTCCGTCCTTTATTGGGCTCCATTAGCGGCGCTTTCTCCGCTGATTAAACCCCATGGAGTTATTCTTGTTTTTTGCCTTATGGTCCTTATTTCCCTGCGCTTTAATTGGAAGAAAGCCATTCTTTTTGGGTTTGTATCCTGCCTCCCTTTGGCCTTATGGTTTTTGAGAAATCATCTAGTGGCGGGGACTTCCATGGGCTATATCAATAATTGGCTTTCGCAGGCTTCTTTAACCCAAAACGGAGAAAATCCTTTTAAGCATGGAGAGGAGATTATCGCCTCATTGTGGTGCGGAGGGCTTTTGGGGATGTCTAATCGGGCTTGGACATTCATTCCGTTTTGGATGAGTCTATCTTTTGGGTTTATTTTTATTTTCCTGTTTTCCTCGGGAGTCGTCAAATTGATGAAGGATTTGCGCCGCCAGCCCTTGGTTTTCTCCATTGCCCTCTATGTTATTTTAGTGACACTCCTCCATTGTCTGTGGCCTTCTCTTTCCATTCGCTATGCGATTCCGCTGATACCTTTTCTATGGATTTTCATCGCGGCAGGGTTGGAGGGGGTTGAGGGCGGGAGAACTAAGAAATGGGCGCTGGTTTTAATCTCCTTGATCCTGATTCGCTCCGGAGCTATGGATGGGCCTTTTATGCTTCGAGCCTCGAAGGGGAAACCATTTATCATGCCTGATACCCTCAAATGGATTCGGGAAAAAACTCGTCCCGCGGCGCGAATCGCCACTTATGACCCGGCAATGGTGCTTCTTGCAAGTCAGCGTTATGCGATAACCGCCGTGGCCAATGATTTCGATAGTTGGATTTCTCTTCTTGTGCGCGGTCGTTTCGATTATATCGTAGCCATCTCTTTTTATTATCCGGATGGGTTTACGTCAAAATACGATATCTTGACCCGTTCACGCGAGGATTCATGGATGAGGCAGAGTCCTTATTTTAAAAAGGTTTATTCCAATCCTAAGGAGGGAACGGTGATCTATCATTTTTCTCACCCACATCCCCAAAGGTTTTTAAAGGCTTATCATGATTTTAATGAGGCAAAAATCGCGATGATCTTGGGTTAT
Organism: bacterium; assembly: GCA_021846045.1. Taxonomy (GTDB): domain Bacteria; phylum Elusimicrobiota; class Elusimicrobia; order UBA1565; family UBA9628; genus JAKAQV01. Next base: position 3,315 of record JAJZCM010000043.1, read on the forward strand.
GCCCGGAGGAAAAATTTTGTTCGTAAGGAACTCAAGGAAGCCGTGCGTCTTGAACCCACATTAGCCTATGCCTGGGCGGCTCTGGGGAGCATTGAAGCCTCACCCAGGAAACGGCTTTATGATTTTGAGCGCGCTTATCAAGCCGATCCGAGTTCGACTGAAATTGCGGCAGATTTGGCCCGTCTTAGGGCAAAATCGAACCGTTCTTAAAAGCCTTAAAACCAACGGGAAGGATCGGTTTTTAGAAACTCTTCAAGAGTCACGCCTCGGGGTCCTACCAGCATGGCTTTGTTGGCTCCGCAGCGGCGCGCCAATGCCTTGATCTCGCCGCTGCGTTTTTTCATGGAAACGCCGACTTCTACGGCTAATGAGTCGCTTCCCTTCTTGGCCACGAAATCAATTTCCAGATCGCGATCCCTCCAATAAAAAACGTCAAGACCGGCTTTGATTAAGTGAGCCCCAACGGCATTTTCGGCCCAGCGTCCGTAGAGGGCGGGGTCGCGGAGGAGGGCGGCAGGAGTTTTGCGTTGTATGGCCGCCAAAAGGGCTTGCGCCATGACCACCAGTTTTGGGCTTGAGGATCGCACACGCAGAATTTCCGGGCTATATTTCTGAATGGGAACAATTAAAAATGCCTTGGACAATAGATCGAGGTAATGGGCAAGAGTCGTGACATTTCCCTTGTCGGTCAACTGACCCAACATTTTCTGTAATGAAACAATCTCCGCGGGGTGATGACAGGAGAAATCAAAGAGTCTTCTCAGCAGCGCGGGTTTCTCCACCGGATGCAGGAGCAATAAATCTTTATTGAGAACGCTTTCAATAATAGAGTCCGCGACATAAGACAAAAAACGCGGAACGTCCGGAAGAAAATCATGAAGACGGGGGTATCCGCCCAGGGCGATATGGTCGCTTAAGGAAATGCCGAAGGCTCGCGATTCCTCGGCCAGGTTCCAATGCGGAAAGCGGATGATCTCAAAACGTCCCGCCAAGCTCTCCATCAGCCCCTTCTCGATCATGAGGGCCGATGAACCGGAAATGACGATGCGCGGACGCCTTTGGGGGTTTAAGCGGGCATCGGCGTCAAACTCCCGCTTGACAATCTCGCTCCAGCCGGGGATTTTCTGCAGTTCGTCAAAAGCCAGAACGGAAAATCTTTCTTTAGCGAAGCCCCTGGCTTTATTCCACTGTTGGGATATCCATTCCCCGGGAGGAGACGACAGGGCGTCGGCCGAAGCCAGAATCGAGGAGGCTCCCTTGCGCTTTAAGCGCGTGAGAATTTGAGTTAGGGCGGTCGTCTTGCCGACCTGTCGGGGGCCGATAATAATCTGAAGGAGGCCCGCAGGCTCCATAAGACGCCCTAGAAGCTCTTTGGCGCTTGAGCGCCAATAAGTTTTCATCAAGATCACTATAGCAAAAAAATCCATCGCGAAAAACAAATTAGTAGGATAGCCTACTAATTTGTTTTTAAGGGATCCCTAAGGTTTTTTAAAGCATCTACGGCAGCGGGCTTCGTATTTGTCGAGAGCCCCAACTTCGATGAGTTTTTTGGATACGCTGGTTCTTTGCGTGCGATTAGCGAAATTGCCGCACACGGAACAAATGGCGAGGTTTTTCGTGACGAATTCAGAAAGGCTCATCAGACGCGCGGTCACCAAAAAGGGCTTCCCTCTAAAATCCTGATCAAGCCCGGCAACGATGACCCGGAGGCCTTTATCGGCCAAGACTTCGCAGGCCCCGACGATTTTATCGTCAAAGAACTGAACTTCGTCGATTCCGACGACCTGCGTTTCAGGGTGGATGGATTTTAGGACATCCGCAGCCTTCTTAAGCGCGAGGCAAGGGATTTTATGCTTGTCGTGGCTGACGATATGATCCTTGGCGTAGCGATCGTCCAACACCGAACTAAAAACCTGCACCTTTTGCTTGGCGATATCAGCGAGTCTTAAGCGGCGAATGAGTTCCTGGGTTTTTCCGGAAAACATGCTTCCGACTACGGTTTCAATCCATCCGCACGAGCGCCCAACGATTCCGGTCATGACGGCGGGCGGGCTTTGGGGCTGGATCATGCGAGCTTGGAAAAAGGGGCTGTTCCCTTTTTATACTGCTTTTGATAATAGGCCGCGTATCCGCCGGATTTCTTGAGCGGTTGCCACCAAGATTCGTGGGTTTTATACCATTCAATAGTCTGAAATAGCGCCTCTTCAAAAGAATGTTTGAATTCAAAACCTAGCTTTCTTAATTTAGAATCGTTTAAAGCGTACCTTCGGTCGTGTCCTGGGCGATCGGGAACGCGAGCGACAAGAGAGGGAGGGATTTTCATGATCTCGCGCACCTTAAGGACAAGTTCTTTGTTTTTAAGGGAGGTGTCTCCTCCGATATTGTAAATTTCGCCGGGGGTTCCTTCTTTGAGGATATAGGCTAAGGCCGCGACATGGTCTTTGACATAGAGCCAGTCACGGACGTTCAGCCCGTCTCCGTAAAGCGGATAAGTCTTGCCCTCAAAAAAATTGGTGATCATGAGAGGAAGAGCTTTTTCTGGATACTGATAAGGCCCAAAATTATTCGAGGCGCGGGTGATGATGACGGGAAGCTGATGCGTGACAAAGGCCGCACGGGCTAAACAGTCGGAAGCGGCTTTGGAGGCTGCATAGGGGCTGTTGGGAAAAAGACCGTCTTTTTCGGTCGAGCGGCGCTTGCCGGGAATGGAGCCGTAGACCTCATCAGTCGAGACATGGATGAATTTTTTGATTTTTTCCAACCTTGCCGCGTCTAAGAGAACTTGAGTTCCGATGACATTGGTCTTTAAAAAGGGGCCGGGGTCTAAAATTGAACGATCGACGTGGCTTTCAGCCGCGAAATGAACGACGGCGTCCGCTCCCGACATGGCGCGTCCGACAAGCGCTGGGTCCGTGATGTCGGCCTGGACCCAAAAATAGCGCTTATCTCCCGCGATGTCCTTTAAATTTTCCGGGTTTCCAGCATAGGTTTGGATATCAAGATTGACGATCTGGGCATCAGCTTGAGTCGCGAGAACGTGGCGGATGAAATTGGACCCGATAAAGCCCAAGCCCCCGGTCACGAGAATTTTCATAACTGCTCACGTCACCCCGACGAAAGTCGGGGTCCAGAGCAACGATTTTCTGGATTCCGGCTTTCGCCGGAATGACGAATCTGAGCAGTTGCGAATTTTCATTATTTGCTGAAGTAGTTCTTGACGAAATAATTCCAGGTGTCTTTAAGGCCTTCTTCAAAGTTCATCTTCGGCTTATATCCCAAGACACGTTTTATTTTTGAAATATCGGCCTGGGTTTTGCGGACATCTCCCTGCCTTTTGGGAAGATGTTTGATTTGAAGCTTTCGCCCGACTATTTTTTCGATGACATGAATCAAATCGAGTAGGGAATAGCTATTCCCATTGGCCACGTTGAAAACCTCGCCCGCTCCGTTTTTAGAGAAAGCCGCAAGTAAATTGGCCTGGACCACGTTCTCAATGTGGGAGAAATCCCGGCTTTGTCGTCCATCCCAATGGACTTCGAGAGGCTTTTTCATCCAGGCCAGCTCCATAAATTTGGGAACGACGACCGAGTATTGCGACTCCGGGTCTTGCCGGGGGCCGAAGACGTTGAAATAGCGAAGACTGGTCGTTTCAAGACCGTAGGTTTTGGAAAAAAGAACGCAGTAATGTTCTCCCGCGAGCTTGGAGGCGGCATAGGGACTGACGGGCTCGGGCTTAGCGTCTTCTTTTTGCGGAAATTTTTTGCAGTCCCCGTAGGCCGAGGAGGTTGAAGCGTAAACCAGGCGCTTAACCCGGGCGTCCTTGGCGGCAATAAGCAAGTTGAGCGTTCCGGTCGCGTTGTTTTCATGGGCGTCGACCGGACGGTCGACTGATTTTGGCACCGAACGCATGGCGGCTTGATGAAAGGCGTAGCTCACGCCCGCAACCGCTTTGCGGCAGTCTTGAATGGAGCGAATGTCCCCTTTGAAAAATTCAACCGAGCTTTTAAACGCCGCGATGTGGGAGAGCTTTCCGGCCGAGAGATTGTCGATTATGCGGACTTTTTTTCCTTTTTTAAGCAGGGCCTCGCAAAGGTGAGACCCGATAAATCCGGCGCCGCCGGTTACCAAGCATAGTTCTTTAGGCATTTATTTCCCAGCGGACGCTTTCTTTTTAGGGGGCATGAAATAGTTGTCGATACCGGCGACAATATATCGAGTCATCATATCCCAGATGACTCCTTGGGCTTGTTGCTCGGTCATTCCTCCCGGCATATTGAAAGCCGCGTAAGGCTCGATTCCTTGCAGATTATTGTTGGTCCAAAGAACTTTGCCGGTCTTGGGATCCTTGAGGACCGCATGGGCCGTAACGGTCAACTGATAGGCGGTTGGAACTAAATTGGCGCCGGTCTGGGTAGGAACTAGAAGGTAAGTTTCAAGCGTGATCGTTAAAATCCCCTGCGATTTTGCGCGAACGCCGATGGTGTAGCCTTCATCCAGTAATTGATTCTGCATGGCCGTCTGCAATGCGTCTTCGAGGCCGAACTGCTGGGTCTTGTTGCGGACGGTATCAATGAAAATAACGTGTCCGTTAGGCGGCTTCGGCTTATGGAACAAACATAAGCACCCCGAAAAAGCGACCGAGGACATCAAGGCAAAGCTCACAGCGAGAATCTTTTTCATAACAAGTTATTATACAACATGGAGATAATGATAGACTGAAACCATGACCGAGCCTAAGCGAGGAAATGGTTGGCTCCAGAGTCTTTAGGGAGGGAAACCATGAAGGCAAAATTAAGGACTGTGGGCGTTGTTTTGGCCTTTTTCGCTTCCACTTTTCTCTTGTTTCTCTATCAACGCCAAACTGGAGTCTTTCTGACCCCGGAAAAATTCTTCCAATCATTTGCATGGTCTCCGGCCAGCGGGTCTTTTTCTTTTCGGTCTTTTTTGGGCGTCTTTATGACGAGTCTTTTGTCGGTCTTGGTTTGTTCGGCCTGGCTTTTTACCGCGTTTCTTCCGGGATTTTCCGTTTTGAGACGGATTCAGACCCGCCGTTTATCCACAGCTCAAAACCTATTGATGGCCGTGGGTCTGGGATTGGGATTGTTGTCTTTTTCCATCTTCGCCTTGGGCGTTTTTCACCTCCTCCGTCCGGCCTGCGTTTTAGGGGTCGGCCTAGGGGCTTTGGCGTGGAGTTTTTTTGAATTGCGTGAAGCGCCTTTTGAATTTCGAGCTTTGAAATCGTGGAAGTCTTCTAGGGTTATTCAGGAACCCGCGATTTTTTCGCTGTTAGTTTTCTGCGCGGTTGTTTTGACTTTTCATTTCCTAGGGGCGCTCTTGCCCCCGACTTCCTTTGATGAGATGGATTATCAACTTGCCTTGCCGAAGCTCTATATGATGAGTCATGCCCTCATCAATACGCCGTTTAATCATCTGTCGTATCTTCCTAAAAATATGTCTCTTCTTTTTACCCTCGGGCTTTTGTCGGGAAGCCCGATTATTTCTAAACTTTTTTCTTTTGCCTTTGGAATTTTGTGCGTCTTAGCCGCTTATTTTTTCAGCCGCGATAAAATAGGCCCTAGAGCGGCGATTTTGGGAGCTTCTTTCTTTTTTCTTATTCCTGTTTTTGGAAATCAGATGAGAAACGCCGTTGCCGACCTGGGAACGAGTTTTTACGAACTCATGGGAATCTTTTTACTTCTTGAGTGGGCGGACTCTAAAGACCGGTCCTCTCTTTTTCTAAGCTCTGTTTTCTGGGGTTTGGCCCTGGGCTCCAAATACACGGCCTTGCCGGGGTTCGGGGTGGCTTGCGCGTTCGCCGCATTTTACTTAATCGGAGAAACTCGCGGCCTTGGGAACGGCCTTATTTTTTTTAGCGTGAGCGCGGCTCTTTTTCTCCCAACGATGATTTGGAATTTTTGGTGGACGCAAAACCCGCTGACGCCTCTTTTCAGCAGTTTTATTCAAAGCCGGAATTTCTTTTTCTTGGGGCATTATAAGCCGCTTGTCGACTATGCGGCCGGCAAGGGGATTCCAGATTATTTTCCCCTCAAGATTTTTGGAGATGTCCTCAAACTTCCATGGCGCTTGTGCGTGACGCACAACGACTACAATCATGACTTGGGAGCGGCCTTTCTCGCGGCTTTTCCGCTGTCTTTTTTAAGCCTCCGTAAAAAGATGTCTCCGTGGCTTGTGCGCCTTTTTTTCTTCTGCGGTTTTTATTGGCTTCTTTGGATGATAATCCCCATTCACATGACCCGCTATTTCGTCACGGGATTGGCTCTAACGGGTCTTGCGTTCGGATGGATAGTGTCCGAGGCTCTTGAGGGGGAAAAATGGCGCGCCTTTCTGCTTATCCCGTTGGGATTTGCTTTTCTGGAACAAGGCGCGCGCATGATTTATATTCAGAACATCCATAAGCGCCCTTGGGGATATTTAAGCGGTCGAACCTCTCGTGATGATTACGTCGACTCGATGTTGGCCGATTCTCCCTATGACGCAGAAATTTACGCCAACCGGCATATCCCCCAAGATTCGACGATACTGGTCTTTGATGAATTCCGGACTTTCTATCTCAATCGGAAATTCATCGCTTCTACTCCATGGGACCATGAATTATGGCATGAATTGGTCGCGGAAAGCCGCGATGGAGAGGATTTGTCCCGGCGTCTTCATTCCCTAGGGATTACGCATTTTCTGGCCAATGACACCTATCTTAGAGGAAATTCAGGATTTTCTTGGGCGGATCCCTGGAGTCCCGAAGAACGCCTTCGCGCCGCGCGTTTTATCGCGCATCGAATGAAGCGCATCTATACCGACGGAAACGAGGTTTGGATCGCCCAAATTAAGTAAACTAATTAACAAGAGGCGTTTTCAGGGTTTGGAAAGAAATAAGGGTCATGGCGAAAATATTGCTCGTTGACGATGATTTTGAAATTGTCGGGGTCGTGAAAGATATTCTGACCAAGGACGGGCATGAGGTTGAGACCGCTTCCGACGCCGCCCAAGGGATGCAAAAAGCGCGGGAAATGCTTCCCGAACTCATTATCCTTGACTTTCATATGCCGGGAGCCAGCGGGGCGCATCTTTTCGAAAATCTAAGGAGAAATCCTTCAAGTTCCAAGACCCCCGTAATCTTCATGAGCGGCGAGGCTTCCCAAGAGGATATTTTCTCTGAAACCTGCGAATCAGGAGATTGCTGTTTTTTGCCGAAGCCCGTTGACATTAAGGAACTGAGAAGGGTTATCAATAAGATGCTGAGAGAGAAAAGTGTATAATGCCGTTCCTCATGACCATAAGGTCGGCATTGTCCCAACCTTGAGATCATCAGGGAAAGGGACTAACACCTTACTGGTTTTGGTCCGGCACGGGGAGTCTTTGTGGAATTTGGAAAACAGATTTACCGGCTGGGTGGATATCGGACTAAGCGTTAAGGGGCGCGAGGAAGCTCATTTTGCCGGCCGGCAGCTCAAGGGATTTCGTTTTGACGAGGCTTTTACTTCCGCTCTTTCACGCGCCCAAGAAACCCTTGAGATTATTTTAAAAGAGACTCTGCTGACCGGAATTCCCACATTTAAGGACCAAGCGCTCAATGAGAGACATTATGGGGATTTGCAGGGCTTAAACAAAGCGGAAACCGCGAAAAAATACGGAGAAGAGCAGGTCCATACTTGGAGACGATCTTACGATGTTCAACCTCCGAATGGTGAAAGCCTTAAGGATACGGCGGCAAGGGCGTTGCCTTATTTCCGGTCTAAAATCATGGCGGAAGTTCAGAAAGGGAAAAATATTTTAGTCGTCGCGCATGGAAACAGCCTTCGTGCGGCGATTATGTTCTTAGAGGACTTATCTCCTGAAAAGATCATCTCCGTTGAAATCGCAACGGGACAGCCTTGGATTTACGAAATTGGCGCTGATGGGAAAGTTCTGTCGAAAAAAATTAGCCCTAAACCGGTTTGATTGCCGGCGTCTTCTCTTCCCAAACTGCGTTTTTAAACCGCCGATGAACCCAAAGCCATTGTGCCGGATTTTTTCGAATCCAGCCCTCCACTTTAAGAGATAAAGCTTGGGTGAATTCCTTGGGATCCTCCGGAATTTCCTCGGGGTTCAAGGCCGGCTCGAAAACGACGTGGATGATGCCATTATCGTCGCGTGTCTGGAAGACCGGCACAATCGGGGCTTTGGCCCGTTTGGAAAAAAGCCCAAAAACGCCGAAAGTATGGACCTGGGCCGTAAAAAACTTAACGGCAATTCCAGCCGGCGGAGCGATGTATTGATCCAAGACAAAACCGATGGATCTTTGATTGCGGAGCCCTTTTAAGACAGCGGTGAGTCGTTGTTCTTTGTAGGCGGATTCGCAGCCGGCCGTACGCCTTAAAGAAGTGATTTTTTTGTCCAGCCATGCGGGCTTGAGCTGCCGAGTGATGATGGTCACAGGGACTCCTTTGAGAGACGCTATGAGGGCCATGATCTCCCAATTGGCCAGGTGAGCCGAAATAAAGAGAACCCCGTTTCCTTCCTCATGGGCTTTTTGCCAATTCTCAAGGCCTTCAATGGAGGCTGTTGTTCGAACATATTTTAAATAATGCCCGGGAAATGGGGAGAACATATGCAGAAGTTCTAGGGCAAGAATCCCATAATGCTCAAAATTTTTTTGAAGGAGTTCTTTTCTGTCGGAGAGAGATAATTCCGGAAGGCATCGGCGGATATTTTCAGCGGCGATGCGTTTGCGAGAGCCGCCTATGAATAATAAAAAGCGCCCGAGAGCTTTTCCTATTTTCATTTCCAGCGGCCGCGGAAGAAATGAGACGATAAGACCTAAGAAAGTAAGAATGAGCCAGAGGGCCAGTGAAAGAATTGAGTTCATGAGCGCCCTAAATTCTATAAAATATGGCTATGGGCTATTCTCATTCATCTGCATCGAGGCGCGGGCATCAAAGATTTCCTTGCCGCATAGCGGCTTTGGTCTATAAATCCATGCTGCGCCCGCGCTTGGGAGAGGCGACCATTCTCGATTTAGGGATGGGCGGCGCCCGCATATCCTCTTTAGCTATCCTTCAGGTGAGGGAGAATTATCAGCTTAAATTTTCCCATCATGATCGGAAATTAAGCTTTGATTTTCAAGTCGCATGGAAAAAAGAGGGACACCCTTCTTCAGGCGGAAATTCCTATGGCCTTGTTTTCCTCTTGGGGCCGCGCAAGGAAGAAGCGCTCAAGATTTTAGTTGACTCCTTGCGCGTGCAAGAAAAAGCGCCGGGATCGGGGCTGGACTTAAAGAATTACTGGAACCCTTAGATTTAGATATTTACGCTTTCGGCGGTTCCGGCAACGAGGGCTTTTCTTCCGGTTTTTTCTCGGACGCGTTGAGCGGTTCCATCCCTTCCCTGAGACCCTGTTTGAAGGCTCCCATGGATTTTCCGAGGGCTTTAGCCGCCTCGGTGATTCGGCCCGGTCCAAAGAGGATGAGGCCGACCACCAAGATAACAAGAATTTCTCCGAAACTTAAGTCTGGCATATTATTTCCCCCCTATCGGCTGAAGCGAGCCGATAGAGACTAAGTGTTTGTATTCCTTGGGGTAAAGTTTCTTGAAATTATTCAAGAGCTTCGTGCGGTCGAGGGTCCAAACCTTGAGGTTTTTTCCCATTTTACGCTGCTGGGAGTCGAAAACCAAGAACTCCCAGATTTTCTTTCCATCACGCCCGACCGGACAACCCGGTTTAGACATCATCCGGTGCACATAGCGGCTCCAGATTTTGGGTTCAGCCTTGATGATGTTGGGCCCCACCTTGAAAATTTCCGGCTGGGTTTTCTTGGCGGCCGCCATTTGGGCGTCGGTCAATTCCAAATACTGGGAATTGATGGGGCGCGCGATAGTATGGCAGGCTTGGCATTTTTGGGAGAAAACTTTGTAGTAAAGCTTCATTTTGGGCGGGTAGTGGGACACATCAATGGCGGTTGGCCCAAAGTCGTTGGGGTAAATGCCGACATCGGCTTTGACCGTCGGCTTGTATTTGGCCGAGGCGGCTGCGGCGATGGAAAAAATGGCGACTAAAGACAAGGCGAATATTTTTAAACGGTTCATGCTTCCTCCTCTTTATTTATTCCCTATTTTACATTTTTTGAAAAAGATGGCAAAATTTTGGTCACCCCGACGAAAGTCGGGGTCCAGAGCAACGATCTTCTGGATTCCGGCTTTCGCCGGAATGACGAACCTGAGTGGTTGCAGAAATCTTGGGAATTTTGAGCTTTTGTCGGCGCGCAGTATTGAACGCTTGTTCATATCCCGCGTCAAGGTGTCGGGCAACCCCTAGGGCCGGGTCGTTGGTCAAAACGCGTTCGATGCGGGCGTCCATCTCCTTGGTCCCGTCGGCGACGGTGACCTGCCCTGCGTGCAAGGCATATCCCATGCCGACTCCGCCGCCGTGATGAAAGCTGACCCAAGAAGCTCCGGAAGCGGTATTTAAAAGGGCGTTGAGAATTGGCCAATCGGCGACCGCGTCGGAACCGTCTTTCATGGCTTCTGTTTCGCGGTAGGGGCTTGCGACAGATCCGGTGTCGAGATGATCGCGTCCGATGACAATGGGGGCTTTAATTTTGCCCTTCCGAACCAGAGCGTTGATTCGCAGGCCCATTTCTGCTCTTTCTCCCAGTCCCAACCAGCAAATGCGAGCCGGAAGACCTTGGAAGGCGATTTTTTTAGAGGCGAGTTCCATCCAGCGCATCAAAGATTTATTGCGCGGGAAAAGACGGAGCGCTTCCGCGTCGGTTATGGCGATATCCTGGGGGTCTCCGGAGAGAGCGGCCCATCGGAAGGGGCCTTTTCCTTCGCAAAAAAGCGGACGTATGAATTCCGGAACGAACCCCGGTATGTCATGGGCGTTTTTAACCCCGCCCTGGAAGGCCAATGTCCGAATATTGTTTCCGTAATCAAAAGTCACCGTTCCTTGACTCTTAATTTCCAGCATTCCTCGTACGTGATCGGCGGCTGATTCCTTGACTCGCTCCAGATACTCTTCAGGGTTTGACTTCCTCAAAGCGGACGCTTCTTCAAGGCCTAGGTTTTTGGGGATATATCCAAACATCGGATCGTGGGCCGAGGTCTGGTCCGTGAGGATGTCAATGGGAATTTTTCGTCGGGCAAGAATGGGAATAATATCGGCGGCGTTTCCTAAAAGTCCAAGGCTGAGGGCTTCTCCTTTTTCCTTGGCTTCTAGAACCCGCGATAAAGCGCGGTCTAAATTGGTTTCAGCGGCGTCAAGATATTTGGTTTTAAGCCGCATTTCGATTCTTTTGGGGTCTACCTCGACGGCCAGCATCACGCCTCCGTTCATGGTCGCGGCCAGGGGCTGGGCCCCGCCCATTCCTCCAAGTCCCGCGGTGACGACGAGGCGATTTTTAAGGCTACCATTAAAATATTTTTGCGCGGCGGCGGCAAAGGTCTCATAGGTTCCCTGGACGATTCCCTGGCTTCCTATATATATCCAAGAACCCGCGGTCATTTGCCCGAACATCATGAGGCCCTTCTTTTCGAGAGCGTCGAAAGTCTCCCAATTGGCCCAGCGCCCGACTAGGTTTGAGTTGGCAATGAGGACCCGCGGGGAATAAGGATGAGTGCGGAAGACGCCCACCGGCTTTCCGGATTGAATTAAGAGGGTTTCGTCATTTTCCAAGGCTTTGAGCGCGCGGACAATGGCATGAAAAGATTGCCAGTTCCGCGCCGCCTTTCCCCGGCCTCCATAGACAACCAATTCTTCCGGGCGTTCGGCGACCTCAGGGTCGAGGTTATTATGAAGCATGCGAAGGGCCGCTTCTTGTTGCCAGCCCTTACAGGAAATTTTAGTCCCGCGTGGAGCATGCAAGGGTTTTGAAGGAGGAAGCGTCTGATTCACTGGCCGTTATCTTTTGATAAGGAATGCAGGGTTTTCTTAGTCGTTTGATTGATGCGTTGAACCCCGAAGGGAAGCGTGATAAAGGTGCCGTTTCCTCCTCGAATGGGCGGCGGATTCTTCAAAGTCCGGCGCGGTGAGTTTTTGGAAACCTCAAGAGCGGTGGCTTTTCCTTTCATCAAGGAGGTTAGGGCGGGGGTGAGCGCATTGGAGACCTCCGCAGGATTATTCTGGTTGGGAATTGCGGAAGCGTCGGATCGATTGGAAAAAGATTGAAGAGGGGTTAGGGATTTATCCTCAATGTTGAATTGAGAGCAACTGGCTTCTCCGGGGACAGAGCAAGGCTGCGTTTTTTCAACCACATCCCCCCAGGCCTCGTCGTTGGGAATAAAGGAAAGAGTTTTCCCAAGGGCTGAATTTTGGGCGAAGACTTCGGGCGCGAGCGCAATCAAAATCAGCGCCGCGGCGCTGGAAAACGGAAAGACTTTCCTCATGTTTCAAGCGTACCCCTTGGCGAACTTGTCCGCAAGGGCCAAAAGGCCTAGATGGCATCTGGGCCCTACGCCCCCCAGTTCCCCCAAAACTTATTTTATATAATCAGATTATGTCCCTATTTAAACGAATACAAAGTTTTTTTTCTGGAAAAGAAAGCGCTGTTTCGCAATCCGATAATTCTACAGCTTTAGAGAGCGCAAAGCCTCCCGCTGGGGTGGAAGAAAATCCGAATATTCTCTCCGGAAAGGGAATTCCCGCTTTTTTTTACCGCAAATGGAAAGACCCCGCCTTTATCAAACAGATGCGGGTTTTGGCGGCCCAGATGCAGAAAGAAGGCGTTGATCTTAAAAGCATGTCTGCGGTCAAGGAGTGGATTGAAAAAAATAAAGAGGCGATCGAGTCGGGTAAGATCGGAGTTCAGCCTGAAGCCTCCGCCAAAGCCGCTCCTTATATTAAGAGTTCCCCGGATATTTCCAGAAACGACCCTTGTCCCTGCGGGTCCGGAAAAAAATATAAAAAATGCTGCGCGGCCAAGGCATGAGCTTGGAGCCGCTTCAAGTCGGCAAATTTCGATTGTTTCCGATCAAGGACGGCTCTTTCCGCTTGGATGGGGGCGCGATGTTCGGCGTGGTTCCGAAAACTCTCTGGAATCGGGAAATCCCCGCCGATGAACTTAACCGTATTCCATTGGCCTTGGGGGTCTTGTTGATTCAAACCCCCCAAGGGCGCTTGATTTTAGTGGATACGGGTCTGTCTTCCAAATACGATAATAACCCCAAATTTAAAAAACTTTACGCTGTGGAGCGCCCAAAAACTCTGCGGGATCATCTCAATTCCATGGGCATCTCCCCAAAGGACATTTCCCTAGTCGTCAATACGCATCTCCATTTCGACCATGCCGGAGGAAATACCGAATTTTCTGGCGGCGGTATTCCTGTTCCGGCCTTTCCCAACGCGCGCTATTTAATTCAAAAGGAAGAGTGGGAGGACGCTTCCCATCCCCATGAGAGAAACCAGGCGAGCTATTTTAAAGAAAACTTTGAGCCCTTGGACGCAGCGCGTTTGGTCGATTTAGTGGAAGGAGAATATGAAATCGAGCCGGGCTTAAAGGTCGTTCGCTCCGGCGGACACACAAGAGGCCATCAATGCGTTCAAATCGAGTCGGAGGGAGAAATCGCCGTATTCCTCGGAGATTTGATTCCAACCTCCGCGCATCTTCCGCTTCCCTGGATTATGGGATACGACTTGTATCCGGTGGATACTTTAGAGTTTAAGCGCTCAATGCTTAAGAAAGCGACGGATGAGAATTGGACGCTGATTTTTCAGCATGATGTTGGTCTTCGGAGCGCAAAATTGAATTTTCAGAATGGGCGATATGCGGCAAAAATTTCCAATTAAAAAAGTTAAAAAAGAATGCGCGTTGCTTGCGGCGAGCGTTGTGTTCCTGTTTTCAGCCTGCGGTATTTCTCATTTTAAATCCCGCCCTTCACGCGCCGCGTTCCCTCCCTTGATGCCGGTGGCTTCATCTCCGGTTATTCCACCCAATGCCGACATCCTCATCCATTCCCAAGACCAAATTTCATTTTTTGAGGAGGATGGGGCTTCTTATCTTAAGATTTATGTCGATCATCATTATGTCGGGCGTACGAATATCGCACCTAAAAGCGCTTCCAAAAAATGGGGCGCGGTCTTAAACTCCGGCCGGCATCTCTTTCGTTTTGAGAAATGGGATTTGCAAACTTCCGGCAATTGGAGGACCCTAGCCCCGAGGTCCCAGCCTCGATCGCGCTGGATTTCTATCGATTTGAGTTCGCAAACGGTCGTTTCCGTTAATTTTTACAATCACGAGCTGAAACATTCCGTTTCCATTCAAATTCATCCCCTCCCTAAAACGAAATAACGAAATTACTTCTTTCCGAACCCTTAGGAGCCTTAGAACTGGAATATCATCTGTGAACCCAGCTGGAATGACATATAGTTGTTGACCGCTAAAACAGGATTTTGGAGCATGGAAAATGAGCCATTCAAGGTTAATCGCAAGTTTTTCGCGAGCACGTAATCGGCGTTTGTCGTGACCGAGGTTGTGCGCGTATCGTTGGCTTGAATGATGGGGGAATTGCTGTAAGCGTAGGAGATGGTGTTGGTCCAG
>JAJZCM010000044.1 GCA_021846045.1 bacterium
GTCGAAAGTCGTCGCTGTCCCAAAATCAATAATGATGGCCGCAAGCCCGTAAATTTCCTTGGCCGCCAAAGCATTGAGAACCCGATCGGCGCCGACCTCGCTTGGTTTTTTAACTTTAAAACCAAGGCCCAAAGGAGACATGGAACTCACCTGAAAAGGAGAAACTCCAAAAGCCGTTTCAACGGCCTTATGAATTTTCAAGTCAAGAGGCGGGACCACGCTCCCAAAAACGGCCGCGTCAACCGACACGCGATTTTTTTTCGCCGCCCGGGAAAAATTTCCAACCCAGTCCTTTAAAGAAAGTTTTGGATCGCTGGGGTGTTCCCAGCGCGCGACAAGGCGCCTTCTTTCGAAGGCGCCTACCGTTACGCTGGTGTTTCCGACATCCAGGGCCAACAGCGCCGGCATTTTTTTATTTCAAGGCTGCGGCCAAGTCTTTCACCGCCGAGGCTGATTTCTGAAGAGCCGCTTTTTCCTCATGGTTAAGCTGAAGGGAAATGATCTCTTCGATGCCCCCGCTGCCTAATTTGACCGGAACTCCGACGAAAACGCCCTCAATTCCGTATTCTCCTTGGAGATAAGCCGCGCAGGGAATGATTTTGTGCTTGTCCTTAAGAATCGCCTCGACCATTTCAGCCGCGGAAGCTGACGGCGCGTAGTAAGCCGATCCGGTCTTTAAAAGTTTCACGATTTCGGCCCCACCGTCACGGGTTCTTTGGATAATGGCGTCCATTTTATCCTTGGCAATGAATTCCGAAACGGGAATTCCCGCGACCGTCGAGAATCTCGGCATCGGAACCATTGTGTCTCCATGTCCGCCCAAAACCATCGCATGGACGTTTTCAGCGGAAACATTCAAGGCGTCGGCGATGAAAAAGCGCATTCGCGCGGAATCCAAGGCTCCCGCCATTCCGATGACGCGGTTTTTTGGAAATTTGGAGGTTTTAAGCGCGACTTGACACATCGCGTCCAAGGGATTGGAAACGATGATTAAAATCGCGTTCGGAGAATGTTTCGCGATTTCTTGAGTCACGTTTTGAACGATTCCGGCATTGATGTTTAAAAGATCGTCGCGGCTCATGCCGGGCTTTCTTGGAACGCCGGCGGTAATGACGACCACATCGGAATTTTTGGTCGGTTCATAGGTCGTGGTTCCAGTAATTCTGGAGTCATAGCCGTAAATCGGAGAAGACTCCATTAAATCAAGGGCTTTTCCCGACGGCATCCCTTCGGTTTGAGGAATGTCGATTAAAACCACATCCCCGAGCTCCATCTCCGCCAATCTCTGGGCGAGGCTGGCTCCGACATTTCCGGCTCCGACGACCGTCATTTTTTTTCTCATAATAAGTCTCCTTTTATAGCGGCATATTGCCGTGTTTCTTTTTTACTCCTTCCACTTTCTTATTTTTAAGGAAGCGCAAAGCGCGAATGACCTTGGGGCGAGTCTGGGACGCGTTGATGACTTCATCAATATATCCCCGGCTCGCCGCCTGATAGGGAGACGCAAACTCCTCTCGATAAGCCTTTAAAAGCTCTTCCCGCCGCTTGTTCGGCTCGGGAGCGCGTTTAATTTCATCTTTAAAAAGAATGTCAACCGCCCCTTGCGGTCCCATCACCGCGATTTCAGCCGAAGGCCAAGCTAAATTGAGGTCGCCGTGAATGTGCTTTGAACTCATGACGTCATAGGCCCCGCCGTACGCTTTTCGCAAGATGACGGTGACTTTTGGAACTGTCGCCTCACAGTAGGCATAAAGAAGCTTCGCGCCTCGTCTAATGATGCCGCCATGCTCTTGGTCTACCCCCGGCCAATAGCCCGGAACATCCACTAGGGTCACGATGGGAAGGCCGAAGGCGTCGCAAAAACGCACGAAGCGGGATCCCTTCTCGCTGGCTGAAATATCAAGGGCGCCGGACAAAACGCCGGGGTTATTGGCGACAAGCCCCGCCACTTCTCCGTTTAAGCGGATAAAACCCACCACTAAATTCCGCGCAAAGCCGCGATGAACTTCCATGAATTGCCGGCTGTCGGCCAATTCTCGAATCACTTCATGAATCGAATAAGATTTCTTGGGGTCCATCTCGGATATTTCATCGAAGAATGGGCTCGTCCGATTGGGGTCATCCGACGGCAAAACAGAAGGCGGCTTTTCCCCCGCGTTTTGGGGAAGATACTCCAAAAGTTCGCGAATTTGGCGGAAGCAATCCTGCTCGCTTCCGGCCACGAAATGGGCGACGCCGGATTTCTGGCCGTGGGTTTCAGCTCCCCCCAGGGTCTCGAAATCGCACACTTCGCCGGTCGCTGATTTAACGACGTCCGGCCCCGTAATGAACATGTGGCTGATTCCGTCCACCATGAAAACAAAATCCGTCAAGGCCGGAGAATAGACCGCGCCGCCGGCGCAAGGGCCCAAGATCGCGGAAATCTGCGGAATCACGCCTGAAGACTCCACGTTCCGGTAAAAAATTTCCGCGTATCCGCCGAGAGCCTCAACCCCTTCTTGAATGCGCGCGCCCCCCGAATCGCAAAGTCCGATGACAGGGATGCCGGACTCAAGAGCGATATCCATCACCTTGCAAATCTTGCGCGCGTGGGAGAGGCCCAATGTCCCGCCCGCCACCGTAAAATCCTGGGAGAAAACGCAGACAGCTCGACCGTTAATGCGTCCGAACCCCGTCACCACCCCATCGGCCGGAAAATATTTGGCATCAAG
The DNA here is from genome assembly GCA_021846045.1 of bacterium. Lineage (GTDB taxonomy): Bacteria > Elusimicrobiota > Elusimicrobia > UBA1565 > UBA9628 > JAKAQV01. The sequence goes on from JAJZCM010000044.1 coordinate 2,712, forward strand.
TCCGAATTCTCTGGCGCGTTTTTCAACCAGAAGATCAAGCTCTTCAAAGGAATCATCATCAAGCAAAAGGTCCAGCCTTTCCCTGGCGGTCAATTTTCCTTTTTCTTTATGCGCCTTTTCCCGATCGAGCCCGCCGCCCGACATCGCGCGTTTTTGGCGCTCGGCCAAGGCCTTGGTTTTCGGGGATATTCTGGAATCTTCGATAAATTCGTTATTCATGGGGCTCCACAAGTTCAATCAAGGCGCTCTGGGTTCCTTTCGGGTTTAAGAAACAAACCTTGTGTCCGCGCGCGCCGATTCTAGGACGCTCGTCAATCAAGGGAAACCCCAGGCTTTTCAACTCTTCCATCTTACCGAGAATTTGGGAAGTCTCGAAAGCCAGGTGATGGATACCCGGCCCTCTTTTTTCAATAAAACGCGCGACCACGCTCTCGGGACTGGTCGCCTCCAGGAGTTCCAAGAAAGTATCTCCCGCCTTTAAAAATGCGACCCGCACTTTTTGACTGGGTAACTCTTCCTCGGAAAAGATCTCAAGGCCAAGGGCTTTACGGTAAAACGCGGCGGACTCTTTGATTGAAGCCACCGCAATTCCGACGTGTTCCAGTTTCATTTTAAAATTTCGGAAGCCAAATCGACTAAATTGATTTTATGATCGACAAGATCCTCGATGTCTTTTTCCGAGACCTTGCTTAAAAAATCGCGATAGAGACGCCGCGACACATAAAGAGACAATTCCTCCCGGCATTGATTTTTCAAACGACGCCGTCCTTCCGGAGTTTCTTTTAAATATTTTTCATGCCGGTCTAAATCTGCGAGCAAAAGTTCAAGTCCGAGACCGTCTCGGGCGGACACGGCCGAAACCGGCGGCTCCCAGACCCGCGGCGCCGCGAGCCCCAAGCCCAAAGCCGAGCGGATATCCGAGACCGCCTTATCACGGCCTTCCAAATCCGCCTTGTTAACCACGAACAAATCTCCGATTTCCATAACCCCGGCCTTCATCGCCTGAATCTCATCCCCTAACTGCGGGGTGGTCACATAAACGACGGTATCGGCCGCGCGCGCTATCGCCACCTCATCTTGCCCGATGCCGACCGTCTCAATTAAAATTTTATCGCACCCGTAAGCTTCAAGAACATGAATCTGGGAAAAAATGGTGTTGGACAGCCCGCCGACCATTCCCCGAGAGGCAATCGAGCGGATGAAAACTCCCGTGTCGCTTATGTGCTCTTGAATGCGCAAACGGTCCCCCAAAAAAGATCCCCCTGAAATGGGGCTTGACGGATCCACCGCCAGCATTCCCACTTTCAAATTTCTCTTGCGATACAGAGAAATCAGCCGGGAGGACAAGGACGATTTTCCCACTCCGGGCGGACCGCAAAGCCCTATTTTTTGCGCGCGACCCAAGTCTTTAAAAAAAGCTTTCAAAAGTTCGTCGGCTTCCTGCCGTCCGTCAGCCGCCAAGGTCAGGGCTCTTGAAACCGAAGCGATATCCCCGCGCTTGACGCCGGCAATCGCGTCGGAAACCTTACTGTTTTTTTTCAAGCCTTTCCCTCAAATACCCGACAATGGAAGAAAGCGGAGTTCCTGGGCCGAACACCTGATCAACGCCTTGTTTTTTAAGTTTGGAAACGTCTTCGTCGGGAATAATCCCGCCTCCAAAAACAACGACGTCCTCCAAACCTTCTTTTCTCAAAAGACGAACGACTTCCGGAAAAAGAGTCATGTGGGCTCCCGACAAGAGAGACAAGCCGACCGCGCTCACATCTTCCTGAAGAGCGGCGCGGGCGATCATTTCCGGAGTCTGTCGAATGCCGGTGTAGATGACCTCAAAGCCGGCGTCTCTAAGAGCGCGAACAATGACCTTCGCTCCCCTATCGTGGCCGTCCAAGCCGGGCTTGGCGATCAAGACGCGATGCGGCCTTAAATTTGACTCCTGGATATTTTCCACTTTCACCATATTCCCTCCGGATTTTCCATTAAACGGACAAATGCTTCAACGACACGCGGATCAAAAGTCGTTCGCGAACCATCCTTCGCCTCTTTAATGGCTCGCACATAAAGTTCATCCCTCGTTTGACCGGACATTCGCAATTCTTCGACGGCTTCGACTAGGCCCAGGATTCTCGCGCCCAAGGAAATTTCTTCCCCCTTGGCGCCGCTCGGGAAACCCGTCCCGTCAAATTTTTCGTGGTGCTGACTGATAATGGGAATGGCCGCATTAATCATTTTAATTCCTTCCAGCATTCGGACGGAAAATTCCGGGTGCATCGACTCCATCGCCCGTTCGACTCCCCACAAATCCAAAAGCCTAGGGTTTTTTAAAGCGACATAGCCCATGTCGTGCAAAAGCCCCGCGTAATAAAGCGCTCGATAATCCTGGCCCCGCACCTCCAACTCCCGCCCAATCGCGCAGGCAAGACGGGCGGACCTCTCGGGATGACCGAACATGGACGGACGCACGCTTTCGATGCAGGAAATAAGTATCTCCAGCACATTGGCGAAGAAATTTTTCTGTTCGATTAAAATTTTCGTATTGATGACCGAAAGAGAAGCCAAGGAAGCCAGACTTGAAAGAATCTCGACGTCCTCATTCCGGTAAGCGCCATCGCGTTTGTTTAAGACCTCGAGAACGCCGACGACTTCGTTTTGGAACATCATCGGCACGCACAAAAGAGAACGGGTTTGAAAACCGGATGCTTTATCGAAGCGGCCTAAAAATCTGGGGTCGGACTTAGGATCGTTGATCAACTCGGGTTTTTTAGTCTGAGCGACCGCGCCCGCTATCCCTTGGCCGACCGGCAAGGTCATGGTCTTGAGAGTCCGTCCGCCCTCGCCGGAGGCGACGCGAAAATAAAGATTGTTTTTATCCTCGGTTAAAAGCAAAATGGAACTGGCCTCGGAATTAGACAAGCGTTCGGCGGCTTTTCCGATTTTTTCAAGCAAATCATCCAAATCCACGGCGCTGCCAAGACTTCTCGCGATCTCAAAAACCTCCGATCCCAAAACTGGGGCCGACTCCATTTCTTTAGGCATTATTTTCAACCCCTCCCAAGACTTCTCGGACCGTCGTCAATCCCATCTTCACTTTTTCGAGGCCGTCTTGAACCAAAGTCTTTAGGCCCTCTTTAACGGCCTCTTGCCGAATCAAGTCGGACGGAGACTCTCTAAGAGCCAAGGAACGGATATTTTCCGACATGAGCAAAAGCTCATGAAGCCCCAAACGTCCTTTAAAGCCCAAACTATTGCACGCCGAACATTTGGCCACTCCGCCCGGAGGTCCGTAGAGTTGGGTCTTGGGCGTCAAATCGACGTTGTGGTCTTTAAATACTCCCATTTCATCCGGAGTCGGATCATGCGGGACCTTGCACTCCGGGCAAAGCCGGCGCGAAAGCCTTTGGGCGAGAACTGCCTTGATCGTGGTTGCAACCATGAAAGAAGGAATTCCCATCTCGATTAAGCGCAAAATAGCGGCGATGGAATCATTCGTATGAATGGTTGAAAAAACCAGGTGCCCGGTCATGGCCGCTTCCATGGCGATTTTAGCCGTTTCCTCATCGCGAATTTCGCCGACCATAATGACATCCGGATCCAATCGCAAAAAAGAGCGCAGGGCCGAGGCAAAATCAAACTTCTTGTCTTCTCCGAGTTTGATGTCCGGGTTGACAGGAACTTGGACGATGCCGTCGAGATTATATTCAACCGGGTTTTCGGCGGTTAAAATTTTGATGTCCGGGCGGTTGATGTGGTTGAGCGCGGCGTAAAGGGTCGTTGATTTTCCTGACCCCGTCGGTCCGCTGAGCAAAACAAGCCCGTAATTTTTCTTTCCGCCGATTCCTTTCAGAATGCCCGTGAATTTTCCCAGCGTCTCAGGCAAAAAACCCATTTTTTGGATATCAACTTGGACCGCCTTGCGGTCTAAAATCCGCATGACGCAAGATTCGCCGTAAACGGTCGGAACCATCTCGACGCGAAATTCCAAGGGACGCCCTTCGGCCAAAACTTGAATGCGTCCCGACTGGGGAACACGGCGCTCGGTGATATTCATGGAATTAGTCATGATCTTGATTTTTGCGGCAATGGCGTTGCGGTAATTCCATGGAACGGTGAAAGGCCCTGGGACCAACGTTCCATCCACGCGGTAGCGAATAATGATTTTAGAGCCTTTTCCAGAGGGGTTTTCAAAAGGCTCAATGTGGATGTCGGAAGCCCGCAAGGACACCGCCGTCAAAATAATGGCGTTGACAATTTTTTCAATTTCCGGAGCGTCGGCGTCGATTTCGGCGATGTCGGACCTAGGCGCCTCAAAACCGAATCCTTCGGCATTCTGTTCGACAACCACCTCTCGACTCACCATCTCCGCCACCATCCGGTTGACGGCCTCGACTCTTCCGTAAATCTTCTCAAAAGCCTTGGCGATATCTCGCGGCATCGCCAAATGCGGAACAATGTCGAAACCCGACCGGAGAGAAATATCTTCCGCCGCGAAAAAATCCCAGGGGTCAAGCATCGCAATCGAAAGGGTTTTGCCTTCCTTGGCGAAAGCCACCGCTTTGTAGCGTCTGGCTGCGGGTTCCGGAATAATCTTGACGATGGACTCATCCAGTTCGGCATTGGATAAATCAACGGTTTTTACCCGCCATTCCTTTCCCAAGGATTCCAGCAAGGCGTTTTTCGGCACGAAACCGCCTTCGGAAAAAGCGTCCAACAAGGAAATTGCGTTCGCCCGGGAAAAGTTCTCAACTTCAGGAATTTTTCCGCTCTCAAGAAGCTTGGCCTCCACCAAGATTTCAGAGGCGTTTTTCCTGCGGGAAAGACCTCTAACCGCCATGATGTTCTCCAAAAACCGTTCGCAAGACGCCGCAGATTTCCCCCAAACTCGCCCGGCTTTCAACGCAAGACAAGATCAAAGGAAAAAGATTCTCTTTTCCACGCGCGGCCGTTTCAAGATTTCGAAGAGAGCGGTCGCTCACCGTCTGATTGCGGGTTTTCTTGAATTTTTGGAGGCGGGACACGGCCTCTTTTTCCAATTTCAAGGAAACCTTTAGAATCTTCGTTTTGGATTTTTTTTCGCCGTCCATTAGGACATTCATCCCGACGATTTTGCGCCGCCCGCTTTCAATTTCGGACTGGTATTGATAGGCCCGGTCGTGAATTTCCATTTGCGGCTCATTTTTTTCGATGAGAGGCGTCATGCCCCCAGCCGCGCGAATGGCTCCGATTTTCTCAAGCGCTTTGCGTTCGATATCATCGGTCAGTTTTTCAATAGCCCAAGAACCCCCCACCGGATCGACGACATCCGGAACTCCGGTTTCATAAGCCAGAATCTGTTGAGTTCTCAACGCCAAACGCGCCGATTCCTCCGTTGGAAGTCCCAAGGCCTCATCATAGGAGTTCGTATGCAGGGATTGAGCGCCGCCCAAAATCGCCGACATCGCCTGGAGGGCGACCCTGATTGCGTTATTTTCGGGTTGCTGTCCGGTCAAAGTCGAACCGCAGGTCTGAACATGAAAACGCAGGGACATGGCCTTCGGGTCCGTTGCCCCATAATCTTCCTTCATTATTTTGGCCCAAATTCGTCGAGCCGCCCTGAACTTTGCGATTTCCTCTATAAAATGATTGTGGCACCCAAAGAAAAAAGCCAGACGCGTCCCGCATTGATCGGCCGAGAGTCCGCGAGAAAGCATTTCTTTCAAATAAACCTCGGCATTGCCAAAGGTAAAAGCCAATTCCTGGACGGCATCGGAACCCGCCTCTCGGATATGGTATCCGGAAATCGAAATGGGATGAAATTGCGGAATATGCTTAAACGAATATTCCATCGCGTCCGCAGAGAGTCTCAAGGACGGCTGGGGAGGATAAATATAGGTCCCGCGCGCGAGAAACTCTTTTAAAATATCGTTCTGAAGCGTGCCTCGCAAGGCCGATAAAGCCACGCCTCTTTTTTTAGCCACCGCAGCGTAAAAAGCAAGCAAGACAATGGCCGTCGCATTAATGGTCAAAGATGTCGAGACTTGATCAAGCGGAATTTGATCGAACAAAGTTTCCATGTCCTCAATGGTTCCGATATGAACGCCGGTGCGTCCGACTTCTCCCTTGGCCATCGGGGCGTCCGCGTCAAAACCCATCTGAGTCGGCAAGTCAAAGGCCGTCGAAAGGCCGGTTTGACCTTCCTCTAAAAGCCAGCGAAATCTCCGGTTGGTTTCTTTCGCGGTTCCAAATCCCGCGTATTGACGCATCGTCCATAAGCGTCCGCGATACATATTCTTCTGGATTCCGCGCGTAAATGGATACTCGCCAGGATTCCCCAGATTTTCCGGTCCCGGCGCATTCTCCGGCCCGTAGTAACGCTCGACTTCAATCCCGGACGGAGTCGCAAAAGCCAATTCGTCAGTCATCTTTTCTCTCCTTAAGAACGGCGAGCAAATCCTGGCACAAGGAAAGAACTCTCGGAAGGGTCGGATAAATTTTTTCCGCGACTTCTTCCTTGTAGGTATGGACGATTAAATTCCGATTGTCCATCGTCTCCAACCAAAAAGGTTCATCCTCAATGAGCCCCTGCTTAAACGCCTCCCTAAAAACCCCCTTAGGGGAATTGAGACCTTCAACATCCTTAAGTTTCAAATCCTCCTTCAAATAAATCCGCAAGACCTTCCAAGACAATTCAGATGTGAATTCAAACCGCATGAGCGATGAATCGCGGACCGTCTCGCTGTAAGGCTGAGAGAGAGATTCCCTCAATCTTGAGACGGCGCGTTCAAAATCGGCCAGGATTAAGACAAAATAATCATTGGGATGCGAAAGCGGAGACTCTTTGACGATAGAAGCGCCTCCGCCCGCTCCGGACCGCTTTATTTTACTGCTCGTATATGATTTTAATTTTTTTCTTGGCATGATTTTTAAATGTGTCTGCGACCCCGCCGAAATCCACAATATCCACTTTCTGAAGAACCGGCAAGTCTTCTAATTTTTCCCGGATATTCCCCAAAGATCCTATTGGGATTTTCTCATCAGATTCGATTCCAATATCGAAATCCGAACGATTGTTGGCCGTTCCCCAGACGCGCGAGCCAAAAAGAAAAACCTTGAAATGCCGGTCTGACAAATATTGTTTGGCCAAATCCGTCACGGCGCGAAAAACGATTTTTTCAGCTTCGGGATTTAAACTCAATTTGATCTCCCAGCGACACTTTGCCCAAAGACGCGCCGGCCGCCATCTCTAAAACGCCCTGAGCGCGAAAAACCCACGGCGTTATCCGCCAAGGCTTTAAATTCTCAAAAATTCTAACCACTCTCTTGTCCTTGTCCAAAAAAACAGCGTCAATAGCGAACTTCATAAAAAACATATGTATCTGCGCGCAGGGCGTTATCCACAAAGCCTCATCTTGCTCCATTCCCGAACGGCCCAAAAGCCCCTTCATGCGAGAAGACCAAGTGTCAGCGTTGGCCGCGCGCAAAGCCAAGGCAATCCCCCGGCTCTTATTAAAAGCTACCAAAAAGGAATCCGCCATTCAACGAATCACCGAAAAACGGCCTTTGGTATTTCCGATACCCGTCGTCACGAGAAAAATATAGGTTCCCGAAGCGACCATTTGCCCACTGGAATTGCGTCCGTCCCAGGTTAAACCCGTAATCGTATCGACTAATTGCCCGGCGATGGTGTAAATTTTTATCGTGGGATTACTTCCCGCGACGCCGCCGGGAATGGAAAAAGATAATTCTCCCTGGTTGGGATGAAAGGGATTGGGAAACGCGATCGCTTTCGTTTGTCCGGCGAAAGTAACCAAGGTTCCGTTTTGAGCGAGTCTTAAGCTCTTAAAAACATTGATGCGGCCGGAGCCCTGATAATTGGCGTCCGCTCCGATGTTGTCGGCCCCGCTGCGAATCCAATATTGAACCTGGCTTGCCGTGGCGGCGGGATGAGCCGAAAGAAGGAGCGCCGCCAAACCCGCCACATGAGGGGCGGAAAAAGACGTTCCTGAAGCGGAACTGGTCGTTTGGCTTGAGACATCGGTTGTCACATCGTTGACTCCCGGCGCCACCACGCCGTTGGCGGCCAGTTCCGGGCCGTTGGATGAAAAATAGGCGATCTGATTATTCTGATCGTCGGCTCCCACCGGAATCACGCCATTGCTTGTGCTGGTTCCCGCGCAATTAGCCGGAGCGTTGACTGATGAGCCGTCGTTTCCCGCCGCAATGGCGAGCGGAATTCCCGTCGATGTTGATAGGGCGATCGCATCGGCGACTGCGATTGGCGTTGTTGAAATATCTAGGGCATTCACGCAAGGCGTTCCACTGGCGCCAAGACTCATGTTGATGACCACTCGCCCCCCCACCGCTGGATGAGTCGCCAAAGACACCGCATACTCAAGCGCATTGACGATGGCGGCGTCATCGGTCGAACAACCATTCCCAAAAGGAATAATGCTCCCGCAGTCTATGGTGCAATCGGCGGGATTAAACACCCTGAGCGAAAGGAGTTTCGCCCCCCAAGACACTCCGGCGATATCCAAGCCGTTATTAGTTTCAGCCGCGGCCACGCCGGAGGTGCGGGTTGCATGATTACAGGCGTAAACTGGCGGAGAGTCGGCGACACAGGGAGACCCGGTCGTATCCGGATCGCAAAATTGGCTCTGAAAGCCGCCCGCATTTAAAAGTTTCCCGTCCAAATCAGGCTGCCCGGTTCCATCAATGCCGGTGTCAATCATCGCGATGGTCACCGTGCTGGTATAACCAGTCTCATATTGCCAGCCGCCAGCGGCGTCTATTTGGCTGAGCCCATATTGAGAAGAGAAAAGCGGGTCATTGGGCGTGGGCGTTGAATTCGGAGTATAGGCCCGGTCCACGTCAACTGCAACAACTCCGGTTTTTCCTTGAAACGAACTTAAGCCCTGCGCCACGCTCATTTGAGCCGGCAATGAAATTAAAGTCCAGCCGATATTGGGATAATCCCGTGCCGCCGAACATCCCAAAGAAGCGAGCAAGGAAAATCTCTGCGCCGGCGAGAAGGCAGGGTCAAATTTGACCCAGAGCCTTCCCGAAGCGACAAGAATTGGTTTTGCCGGGGATGCTGGGGACTTTGAAGATGTTCGCGCACTGGCCTGAGAGAAAGGAGAGTAAGTTTCGACTTTAAGGGCTTCGGCTAAAGAGGGAATCAACAGGAAAATCGCGAATGCGATTTTCCTCATACGCGGGCGGCGTTCTCCCGGCGGATAACGGTTACCAAGTCGTAGATATCCGAAAGCTCGAATTCAGCTCCGGATTCTTTCGTGTCGAAAGTGTTCCCATATTTGGCCCATGCGGTGCGAATGCCTAAGGCCTTGGCCCCCGCGATATCCCGCTCCGCCCAATCACCGACCATGATTGTTTCCTCGGGGCTGGCGCTCAAAATCTTGAGCGCCTTGCGAAAGGGCTCCGGAGCGGGTTTTTTGGCCACATTGTCCTCGCCGGTGATCACATCGTCAAAATAGTGGTGAAGCCCCAGACCCACGATTCTCAACCAAACTTCCAACTTCGGCGCGTCGGAAACGACCACCATCTTAAGCCCCATTTTCAAGAGTTCCGCCAAGGTCAGTCCGACATGCGGATACAAAGTCATCGTGCCGGCCTTTGAGCGGCGGTAGGCGACGATCGCGGCGGCTAAAATCCTCGGATCAATTTTCCCGAATTCCTTCAGCAGAACCTTATCAAAAATTTTTTGATCTTCAACGCCGTCCTTCCAATAGATTTCGAAAATTTTTTCGACCATCGCATTTTTTTCGACCTTGAGCCCGACGTCGATCATGCCTTCAACCGCGGCGTCAACGGCCGCGCGCTTGGTTTTCATGAAATCCGTCAGGGTGTTATCGCAATCAAACAGCACGGCGCGGATCATTTATTCCTTCTGCGCGCGCTCGATATAGGAGCTGTTTCGAGTGTCCACTTTCACTCGATCCCCTTCTTTAATGAAAAGAGGAACCTGAATCTCAAGCCCGGTGTCCAAGGTCGCGGGCTTCACCATGTTCGAAACGGAATCGCCCCTGATTCCGGGAACAGTGGAGACAACGGTTAAAATGACATTGGGCGGAAGTTCAATGGAAGTTAATTTTTCATCGACATAAACGCCTAGGACCTGCATATTCTCCTGAAGAAATTTGGCTTGACCCCCCAGGCGTTCCTTTGGAAAAGACACCTGCTCGTAGGTTTCCATGTCCATGAAAACTGCATTAGAGCCTTCATCATAGATATACTGCTTTTCGCGCCGAGCGACGGGAACATCGCGAAATTTGGTTCCTTCACGGTAGGATTTTTCAAACACGTTTCCGCTTGCCAAGGATCTGACCGTCGCGCGATAGGTGGAGCGGGACTGGGACATTCGGTGCTGCTGGTAAGAAATAATCTGCCAGAATTGTCCCTCATCCTCAAAGACGAGTCCTTGCTTAAAGTCCGAAGTCGTGATCATGAATTTCTCCCAAGAATAAAATATCCGCGATTTGTCCTTCCGGCTGTCGCCGGAATCCAAAACATTAGCCAACCGCATTTTACCTTTTTTCAGCGCTCGCCAAGCGGAAAACCTCTCGGGCGATCACTAACTCTTCGTTGGCGGCGATGACATAGGCCTGAATACGGGACTCGGGAGTGGAAATAACCCTTTCTTCTCCCAGAGACCCGGCTGAATTTTTCCCGGAATCGAGGGTCAGCCCCAAGGGTTCAAGCCCCGCGCATATACGCCCTCGAATTTGAGGCGAGTTGGCCCCGATTCCGCCGGTAAAGACAATCGCCTTGGCGCCTCCCATCTCGGCCAAATAAGCCCCGATATAGCGCCGGGCGCGCAAACAGAAAATATCTATCGCCAAATGCGCCCTGCGATCATGGCTTTCTTCTTCCTCATCCAACAGTTCCCGCATGTCGGAGGTAATGCCGGAAATGCCCAAGAGCCCCGACTCGCGGTTGAGCATCGCGACAATTTCAGTTAGGGACATCCCTTCTTTATGGGAAATATATTCGATAATCGAAGGGTCGATGTCCCCCGACCGGGTTCCCATGACCAAACCCTCCAGAGGCGTAAACCCCATCGAGGTATCAAATGACTTTCCCCCCTTAATCGCGCAAACGGAACTGCCGTTTCCCAAATGGAGGCTGATAATGTCGACCTCATGAGGCGAAACCCCCATGAGAGTCTGATATCGCATTGCGATGTATTGATGAGAGATTCCGTGAAACCCATAGCGCCTGATTTTCAAGCGCCGGTAAAAGTGATAGGGAATGGGATAAAGATAAGAAGTTTCCGGCATCGTTGAATGAAAAGCGGTGTCAAAAACCGCGATTTGAGGAAGCGTGGCGCCGAAAATATCCCGAACCGCGCGAATGCCTCTCAAGTTCGCGGGATTGTGAAGAGGAGCCAAATCCATGCAATCGCCAATGCCGTTTTCTACGTCCTTGTCTATAACAATCGACGATTTGAATTTCTCCCCACCGTGCACCACCCGGTGGCCGACGGCATGAATGTCCGAAAGAGAGCGAATTCCCTGAATTTCAGATTGCGGAGATTCCAGCCACTGGGCGATGCGCTTGACGGCCTCTCGATAATCGCGGATGGGCGCGTCTTCTTTAAGACAAGAACGTCCCGCCGCCTCGAAAGAAATGAGAGCCAAGCCCCCGACTCTCTCAATAAGCCCTTTCGCAAGACATTCGTCGCTGTTTTGAGCCGCGCGCGTCTCATCGGTGGCGATAATTTGAAATTTAACGGAAGACGAACCGCAGTTAAGAACTAGGATATTCATAAGAGTATGATATCCAAAAAATTTGACGTTTTGCGCCTATTATCATAAAGTAAAAACAGATCGCGCCGGAGGACAGTTATGACCAACACTCTTTCAGCGAAAGAAATCAAAAATCTTAACCTCTATTGGAGAACCGCCAACTATCTCTCGGTCGGACAAATCTATCTGCGGGACAACCCTCTTCTTAAGGAATCTCTTAAAATCGAACACATCAAGCCTCGGCTTCTTGGGCATTGGGGAACGACCCCGGGACTCAACTTTATTTACGCGCATTTAAACCGGATGATCAAGAAAAACGGACTTGACCTTATTTTTATCGCCGGTCCCGGCCACGGAGGTCCCGCCGTTGTCGCCAACGCCTATTTAGAAGGAACCTACAGCGAGATTTATCCCAAGATCACTCAAGACGAAAACGGCCTCAAAAAATTTTTCACTCAGTTTTCCTATCCTGGAGGAATTCCCAGCCATGTCGCGCCCGAAACCCCGGGTTCCATTCATGAAGGCGGAGAATTGGGTTACGCCTTAGCCCACGCTTATGGCGCGGTCTTCGACAATCCAAATCTCATCGCCGCTTGCGTAGTCGGAGACGGAGAGGCGGAAACCGGCCCCCTAGCCGCAAGCTGGCATTCCAACAAATTTCTAAATCCGGCCAATGACGGCGCTGTCCTTCCGATTCTCCATTTAAACGGATATAAAATCGCCAATCCGACGGTCCTGGCCCGCATCAGCCGACAGGAACTAAGTAATTTTTTCAAAGGCTGCGGATACGTCCCTATTTTCGTCGAAGGCGATAAGCCCGATTTAATGCATCAAAAGATGGGCAAAGCCCTTGAACAAGCGTTTTCAAATATCAAGCGCATCCAGCTTCAAGCCCGCCGGCAGAAATCTCCCCGGCGCCCAGCGTGGCCCATGATTATCCTTCGCTCTCCCAAAGGCTGGACCGGCCCTAAGAATGTGGACGGCATTCCCGTGGAAGGGACATTCCGCGCCCATCAGGTTCCGCTCTCGGAGCTCGCGCAAAAGCCCACGCATTTACGTATGCTTGAGGATTGGATGAGAAGCTATAAGCCCGAGGAGCTTTTCGACTTCAATGGACGCATTAAGCCCGCGATCTCAAAATTGTCTCCGCAAAAAACTAAGCGCATGAGCAAAAGCCCCCACGCCAACGGCGGTCTCCTGCTCAAAAGCCTCAAGATGCCGGACTTTAGAAATTACGCGCTCTCCTTATCCGAACCGGGAGAAAAAGAAGCCGAGGCGACCAAGGTCTTAGGAATGTTTTTAAGGGATATTCTCAAACTCAACCGCAAGGGGAAAAATTTCCGAGTGTTCGGCCCCGATGAAACGGCTTCTAACCGCCTGAGCGCCGTTTTTGAGGAAACCAAGCGCGCCTTTCTGGGAGAAATAATCAAGACCGATGAGAATCTCTCGCCCGACGGGCGAGTTTTAGAGGTTTTAAGCGAGCATCTCTGCCAAGGTTGGCTGGAGGGATATTTATTGACCGGCCGGCACGGCCTTTTTTCTTGTTATGAAGCGTTCATCCATATCATCGACTCCATGTTCAATCAGCATGCGAAATGGCTGAAAGTGACGAGAAAGCTGCCTTGGAGAAGGCCTATCGCGTCACTGAATTATCTCCTCACTTCCCATGTATGGCGGCAAGACCACAACGGCTTTAGCCACCAGGATCCGGGATTTATCGATCATGTCGTCAATAAAAAAGCGGACGTCATCCGCGTCTATCTTCCTCCCGACGCCAATACGCTTTTGTCCGTCGCCGACCATTGCCTGCGCAGCCTTAACTAC
>JAJZCM010000090.1 GCA_021846045.1 bacterium
ATCATGAATAAGACGGCGTTTCGGGAAATGATTAACAAGGACATCGACCCGATGAGGAAAAGAAAGAAAAAGCGCGCGGCGGCTTTGGGCGCGTGAGAGTCGTGGGATAAATAACTCTCGCCATAGATTCCACAACAGAGCCCTGCAATCAGAATGAGCAAAAGAAAAAAACAGGAAAGAGAATCTAGGCCGATATGAAACGAGGCTCCGGGAAGCGGCCAATTCCAGCGGAGGTCGGAGACGCCCGTTTTCTTAAGAACGCGCCAGAGCGCCAGCCCCCCAAGGCCGGAAAAGAGAAAGAGCCCGGAGAAAAAAGAAATTTTGCTCCAAGAGTTTGTCCGGTTGAGAAGGAGGGTTAGAAGGGCGGATAGAAATAGAATTGAGAGAGATAAAAGAAGAAGTCTCACAACCCATTATATCTTATATGAGAATATAATCATATTATTGCTTTTTAGGCCATGACTATAGGCATTCTTCATGCCAGAGTTCCAACATTAAAAGAGCCCACAGCCGGTAGCCGTGATCGCGCCGGCCGCTTTGGTGCTCATCCCATATCCGTCTTAAGGTCTTTTCCTCAAAATACCCGCGCTTAAGGGCTTCGGGACTGAGAGCATGGGACTGCCAAAAGTCCTTAAGAGGACCGCGAAACCAGGTTCCCAGAGGGATTCCAAAACCCATTTTTTTGCGGTTTAAAATTTCTGTTGGGAGCTTGTCTTTAAAAGCCTCCTTGAGAATCCACTTGTGTCCGCGCAGGCCCTTGAGTTTCCAGGAACCGGGAAGACGAAAAACGAATTCGACGAACTCGTGATCGAGAAAAGGCGACCGCGCCTCTAGGGAATTGGCCATGGAAGCGATGTCGACTTTCGTCATCAGGCATTCCGGCAGATAGGTTTTAAAATCGACATAGAGAAGTCGGTTGAGAAAATCTTCGTTTTGCGCTTGGCTAAAAAAATCGGCGAAATAGCGCGCGGCTTCTCCCTGTGATTTGCCCAGCCGGGAGAGAAATTCCCGCCCGTAAAGCCCCGCTTTGTCTTCTTCCGAGAAAAAACCTGCCATCTTGAGATGGCGATTCGGCAGATCGCTAAAAACTGCGGATCGAAAAAAGCGCTTCAGTCTCCAGAAAAAACCATAGGGCGCATCGTATTCCGGAAGATTTTCAGCCGCCATTTTAAATGCCGCGAGAGCGGGGCGCGGAAGATGATCGAAAATTCCACCGAGTTTCATCGCGAAATAGCGGATGTATCCCCCGAAGTTCTCGTCTCCTCCGTCCCCGTTTAGGGCGACCGTGACGTGCTTTCGGGTCTCTTGGGAAACGTAATAAGAAGGAAGAGCTGACGGATCAGCGTAGGGCTCGCCGTAATGCCAGGCGAGTTTCGGCAGAATTTCCGCCATTTGGGGTTTAACGATGAATTCCGTATGCTCGCAGCCGTATCTCTCGGCGATTTTCCGGGCGAAGGGAAGTTCGGAAAACTCTCGCTCATCGAATCCAATGGAGAATGTCTTGACCGGACGAGGAGACAACTCGCTCATCAAGGCGACGATAATCGAGGAATCAATACCTCCGGACAAAAAAGCGCCGATGGGAACATCCGAAATCATCCGGAGTTTGACCGATTCCTTGAGCTTTTCGCGAATTTGAAATTGGGCTTCCTGAGCGCTGATTTGAAGCGGGGGCTCCCCAAGGGGGAGTTCCCAATACGGCGCAACCGTCGTTTTCCCGCCTTGATAAATTAATTTGTGACCAGGAGGCAGCTTTTTTACCTCCGCGTAGATGCTTTGCGGAGAGGGAATATATTGCAGGGACAAAAAAAGATCGACAGCTTCGGGGTTGATTTCGCGCGAAATGTTTTCAAGCTCAAACAGACAGCGCAATTCCGAAGCAAAGGCGATGAATCTTCCATTTTGATGATAGAGCAGCGGCTTTTTCCCGATTCGGTCCCTAGCAAGAAGAAGGCGTTTCTTGGATTTGTCCCAAAGCGCGAAAGCGAACATGCCCCTTAAGCGGGAGAGACATTGGTCTCCGAGTTTTTGGTAAAGGGCGAGGATGACTTCGGTGTCGGTATGAGTCTTGAACTTAAACCCCTCGGCATCGAGCTCTCTTTTTAGTTCCTGGAAATTATAGATCTCGCCGTTAAAGACGATCCAGAGGGAATCATTGGCGTAGGACAGGGGCTGGTGGCCGGTTTTAAGATCAATAACCGCTAGGCGCCGCATCGCAAGCCCGATTCCAT
This sequence comes from bacterium, assembly GCA_021846045.1. GTDB lineage: Bacteria > Elusimicrobiota > Elusimicrobia > UBA1565 > UBA9628 > JAKAQV01. Next base: position 2,232 of record JAJZCM010000090.1, read on the forward strand.
CTTCGGTGTGAAAGCCCTCGTCGTCCGGACCGCGGTGGATTTGGAGATCGTTGGCGGCTTTAAGGCGCTTAAAATCAACCGCACGCCCGTCGGGGTAATGGATGCCGCAAATTCCGCACATGGTTTTTAACTCATCAAAGACAGTCTATATATTGTCTCATAACGTTTGGCGATTTTGTCTATGGAGTAAGAGTCCTCAACTGTCTTATGGGCGGCTCTCCCCATTTCATCGGCCAAACCGGGCCGGGCGATGAATTTCAGCGTTTGGGCTTGAATTTCATCCGCCTGGTCGGGAGAAAATAAAAATCCATTGACTCCATCGGTGATCGCTTCCGTGTTGCCGCCGACCTTGCTCGCCAAAACCGCCAAGCCGCAAGCCATCGCTTCAAGAAGGGAATTGGAGAGACCCTCCGCGAGAGACGGCAAAACAAAAATATCAGCGGCAGGATAAACGGAGGCGAGATCATTTTGCGGAGGGTAAAAGTAAACGTTTTTCTGGATGCCGGCCTGCTCAGCCGTTTTTCGTATCACTTTTTCCTCAAATCCCTCTCCAAAAAGGGCGAGTGAAACCGGAATTTTTG
>JAJZCM010000045.1 GCA_021846045.1 bacterium
AAGACGGCTTTTGGTTTCGATTGATTTCCCGGGAAATCGTGCTGGGACTTCGTCCGATTTTGAGGGCTATAGCCCTCAAAGATAATCCTTCGCTTTTCCATACAGCTATTTTCTCCCGTTCTTCTAGCTTCAATTGCATGTAGGTTCTCATACCTCCTTATCCTACAGCAGAGAACCTTCAAAATCTTATAGTGTTGCACTTGCATATTGAACTCGTGTTATTTGACTTGACTAAATAACATATTAATGTTATTTATAAATAGTGATCTTCAAGCGCTCGCTCCATCTGATTCCCTTAAAGCGCTCGGCCTTCTTGTTCGGGCCCCGCATGACCGGCAAGACCTCGCTATTGCGGGAGATCCCGGCGGATTTGTTCATCGATCTCCTGGACCCCGAGCTGGAACTTAAGCTCAAGCAGTCGCCGCGCCTGTTTTGGGAACAAGTCAGCGCTCTTAAAGCCAAGGCCTTAGTCGTGGTGGACGAGGTCCAGCGCGTTCCGATTCTTCTCGACTATGTCCAAAAAGGCATTGAGGAAAAGCGTCTGGTCTTTGTCCTCTCAGGATCCAGCGCGCGCAAGCTCAAGCGCGGCGGGGCCAATCTACTGGGCGGACGCGCCAAGGACCTCAAGCTTCACTCCTTGACCAGGGAAGAAATGGGCGAGCGCTTCGACATCAAGGAGGCCTGCCAGTTCGGAACGCTTCCCCCGGTGGCCCAATCCCTGGCGTATGGCGACAAGGATGAGGCCAAGTCCCTCTTGCGCTCTTACGTCACCACCTACATCAAGGAGGAAATTCAGGCGGAGGCGTTGACGCGCAACGTCGGGGCTTTTTCGCGCTTCCTAGAAGTCGCCATCCAATCCAACGCCCAGGCCATTGAGTTCGCCAACATCTCCCGCGAGTGCTCCGTCCCAGCAAGCACGGTGAAGGAATACTACTCGATCCTGGAAGACACTCTTTTGGGAGACTTTTTGTGGCCTTGGGACCACAGCGAGCGCAAGAAGGCGCGGCCGAAATTTTATTTCTTCGACTGCGGAGTGGTCCGCGCCATCCAAAACAGGCTCAACGATCCGCCTACGCCTGATGAGATGGGCTTTCTTTTCGAGACTTGGTTCGTGCGCGAAATCCGGCGCCTCCGAGACTACGGCGGCAAGGAGCACGAGTTTTCCTTCTGGAGGGATGGAAACCACGAGATCGATTTGCTGATCATGGGCGGGCACGGGCCGCTTTTGGCCATCGAATGCAAATCCGGTCAGGATATGATCAGCTCCCAGACCGTTAAAGTTTTCCGCGCGCGCTTCCCGAAGGTTCCGCTGGTGGTGGCGTCTCTCAATGACCGGACGCCGCGCCGGCTTCCAACGGGAATCGAACTCTTGCCCTGGGCGAAGGCGTTGGAGCGATACCAAGCGCTGTAGAACTGCGGCATCATGGATAAAATGACGATTAGCGGACAAGGCGCCCGTTAAATTTTTTCGATTAAATCTTGGACGTGCCCTGGAACCTTGACCTTGCGAAAGACTTCCTGAATGCGTCCGTCCGGGCCGATGACAAAAGTCGAGCGTTCAACGCCCATATATTTCCGGCCATACATCGATTTCTCTTTCCAAACCCCGTAAGCCTTGCAAAGGGTTTTATCCTCGTCGACTAAGAGCGGAAAGGGAAGGGAATTTTTTTCTTTAAAATTTTGATGGGAACGCGCGGAATCTGGGCTCACCCCCAAAACCACCGCGCCTTTTTTTGAAAATCGGCTAAAGGAATCGCGAAAATCACAGGCTTCTTGCGTGCAGCCGGAGGTCTGATCTTTTGGGTAAAAATATAAAACGACCGTTTTGCCCCGATATTCTTTAAGAGAGCGCTTTTTCCCCGTCTCATCCATTGCCTCAAATTCAAAAGCCTTGTCGCCGACCACGATCTCAAGTTCGGAAGTTTTCATTTTTAATTTCTCCTTTAAGAAACTGCGCCCGGGCGACCGAAGCGGCGCGCGAGTTCCGTGCGGTTTAAAGCCAGCATCGTGGGCCTTCCATGCGGACAATTTCGAGCTTGCCGAACCTTGGACAAATCCAAAAGAAGGGCCACGGCCTCCTGTTCTCCCAAGAAGTCATGCGCTTTAACCGCAGCTTTACACGCCATCGTTGCCAAACTCTTGCGGCGAACTTCGGCCAAGCTCGTCGCCGCATTCGAGAAATCTTCCGCGATTGCATGAAGGGCGCGCTCGACGTCTTTTTCTTTCTTCAGCATCGGAGGCGTCGCCGTCACTTGAATCATCCCTTTCCCGAAGGATTCGACTTCAAACCCTAATTCAAAAAGATTCGGTTTCTGATCCATGATCACGGAAACCGTTGAAGCCGGCAGAGACACCGCGATGGGCAAAATGAGTCTTTCGGAAACAACGCGCCCTTTGAGCAAAAGGTCGCCGTACCTCTCAAAGAGAACGCATTCAGAAGCCGCATGCTGATCGAGAATAAAAATCCCGCCCGCAGACTCAAAAACAAGATAGCTTTGCTCAATCTGCCCCAAATAACGATAGGGCGGGATAAACCAATCCGGCCCGTGATTTTCATCCCGGGAAAGAATCGGTTCTCCCAGCGGCAAAGGCATGGCCACAGCTGAGCGAACCGAAGCGATCGGTGAATAAGAAGAAACGGATTCGGAGACCAGACTTTCCGAATGAAGACTCAAGCGATTTTCCGGTGACGAAGGGTCTTTGACCAAAACTCGCGGCGTCAAGGATTGAGACAAGGCCCTTGAGACGACGCGCACGACCATATTAAAAACGTCTCCCTCGTTTTTAAAGCGGATTTCACGCTTGGCGGGATGGACGTTGACGTCAAAATCCGAGGGGCTTGTCTCCAAATAGCCGACGCAAACCGGATGCCGCCCTTGAAGCATATGCGGGCCGAAGGCCCGGTAGAGCGCCTGCTGCAAAAGCCGCGAATCAATGGGGCGGCGATTGACGAACCAATGCTGATATTTGCGGTTATTGACCAACCCTGCCTCGGTGGAAACAAATAGACGCAAGTTAAGGCCCTTCTCTTTTCCTTCTCCAAGGGTCAAATGCTGTCCCAGCGTCTCGCCTAAAACCGCCGCGATACGGTCTTTTTCCGCGCTTTCCCCTTTTCTTGCCGCTTCAAAAGCTAGGCGTTTCTTTCCATCGCTCAGAAGGAAAAAAGCGACTTCGGGGTTTGCCAAGGCCGCTTCCTCAATGACGGAAATAATTTTCCCGCGCTCAAACTCGTCTGATTTCAAAAATTTAAACCGGGCGGGCGTGTTGAAAAAGAGATTTTGAACCTCCACCGCCGTTCCGCCCGCGCCCGCGGCTGGAGACTCTTCCTTGATTTTTCCGGCTTGGGATTTAACCTTCCATCCCTCGTTTTGCCCCTGCAATGAACTTGAAATCGTCACCTCGGAAACCGCGCAAACTGCCGCCAAGGCTTCCCCTCTAAAGCCGAAGGTTGAAAGACGGTCCAAGTCTTCAATCGAGCTGATTTTACTGGTCGAATGAGGCTCAAGACAAAGCCTTAAATCCTCTTGGTCCATGCCTGTTCCATTGTCAGAAACGCGCAAGAGCTTTTTTCCGGCGCCTTGGGCTTCAACGTCGATGCGGGCGGCCCCGGCATCCAAGGAATTTTCAATCAACTCCTTAAGAACGGACGCCGGACGCTCGACGACTTCCCCCGCCGCGATTTTGGAAAAAACCGCCTCCTCCATTTTCAGGATTCTAGGCATCAGACGCCTTTTTTTTAAGCTCAATTAGAGCCGACAAGGCTTCGATCGGAGTCATCCGCTCGGGGTTTAAAAGCCTGAGCGTCTGAACGACGGGCAAGGAGCCGGAAAAATCCAACTCCATCTGCCGGGAAGCATTTGAAGTCGTGATGGCCGCGCCGTTATGAGATTCTTTCTCAAGCCGGTCTAGAATTTCTTGGGACCTGGCCAATACCTTGGCGGGAAGCCCGGCCAAAGCCGCGACGTGAATCCCGTAAGATTTATCCGCAGGGCCTTGGGAAATTTTATGCAGAAAAATAACCTCGGTCCGACCTTCCGGGTTGACCCATTCCTTGGCTGAAACGTTCGCGTTAAAAACTCCATCCAGGCTTTCAGCCAACTCCGTCAGTTCAAAATAATGGGTTGCGAAGAGAACCTTGGGGCCGCGAATGCCTTCGGATTGTTTGGGACTGTAATGAGAGTTTAGATATTCGAGAATCGCCCAGGCAATTGAGATTCCGTCAAAAGTCGAAGTGCCGCGCCCGACCTCATCAAGGATAATCAAGCTGCGGGGAGTCGCGTTTTTAAGAATGTTGGCGGTCTCTCTCATTTCCACCATGAAGGTGGAGGAGCCTTCGGCCAATGCGTCCGAAGCCCCAACTCGAGTCAGGATCCGGTCAACGATCCCCACGCGGGCGGATTTAGCGGGCACAAAAGAGCCGACCTGGGATAAAAGAACAATCAAGGCGTTTTGCCTGAGATAAGTCGATTTGCCGGACATATTGGGCCCGGTTAAAATCATAATCTGAAAATCACAGCCGTTGAGGGTAATGGAATTCGAGACAAACGACCCCGACGGCAAAACCGACGCGACGATGGGGTGTTTTCCATCCACGATTTCCAGCTCGTAGCTTAGGTCGATTTCGGGCTTGACCCAGCCGTTAAGCCCCGCGTTTTTGGCCAAGGCCAGAAAGACGTCGAGTTCCGCCAAAATTTTCGACAAAATGGAAAGCGAATCGCGATGGGATAAAATTTGATTTTTGACTTCCTCAAATATTTTTTTCTCCAGCCGAACTATTTTTTCTTCCGCGCCCAAGATTTTATTTTCCAGTTCTTTTAATTCGCCGGTAATGTAACGTTCAGCGTTGGCCAGGGTTTGCTTTCTAGTATAACGGGCGGGAACCTTGGAAATCTGGGATTTCGTCACCTCAAAATAATAGCCGAAAATGCCGTTAAACCCGGCCTTGAGGTTTGAAATTCCGGTTGATTGTCGCTCTTGGGCCTCCAAAGCCTCCAGATGCTTTCGGCTGTCCGATTTTAAAGAACGCAGTTCATCAAGCTCCGCGTTAAAACCGGTTTTGATGACTTCTCCCTCTGAAATTCTGATCGGCGGGACCTCCGTCAGGGCTTTGGATAAAAGCTCCGAAGCCGGAGCGAGGGCCTTCATCAAGTTTTGAAGAGAATGATGGACATTGGAGAGGTTTTCCGCCTGATCTAGCCCTGAATTTTCCGGATCGTTTGTCGGAGTCAAAGCATAAATAAGTTCTGGAAGCCGTTTTAAGGAATCACGAATGCCCCCCAAATCACGCGGAAGGGCTTGAAAACTTTGGAGGCGCGTCAAAATTCTCGGAATGTCGGCGAATTTCTCAAGAGCCGTGGAAAGAGAGTTTCGTAATTCCAAATGAATTAGGAGTTCCTCGACGCAGCCCTGCCGACGCCGAATTTCCTGAACATCCAAGAGCGGGCGTAAAATCCAGTCTTTAAGAAGACGGCTTCCCATGGGGGTCTCGCACTGGTCCAAGAACCCCCAAAGGCTGTGTTTGACGTGTCCGGAAGAAGACTCGATAAGTTCCAGGGTTTTAATGGCCGTCGCGTCCAAAAGCATTTCCGCTTTTCCCTCCCGCAAGGAAGGCTCGGGAAAATCTTTAAGGAGTTTCGATCTCATGGCATAAGAGAGGCAATCCAAAGCCGCGCGCTTGGCCAGCGGATGATTCTGCCATTGCGGAAGCGCCGCCCAATTGGGAGCGGTATTTATAGATGTTGAAATCGCCGTTAGACAAACGCCGGGAATGCGCAAGGCTCTTAGATTAAGGGAACGAATCGTCTCTTCGGAGGCGATAATCTCGGAAGGCTTAATCTGGGCGATCCACGTTTCAAGAGACCGGGCCGTTTCATTTAAAGATTCCGCGGCCCAGAATTCTCCGGTTGAAATATCCAGCCAAGAAAGCCCCCATCCCACGATATCGGATGAAACGGCCAAGAGAAAATTAACATCCTTCGGAGTAAGCAGATCATCTTCAATCACCATTCCCGGAGTCACGACTCGAATCACCTCGCGGCGGACGAGTTTTTTTCCGGCGGACGCCTCCTCCATCTGTTCCGCCACCGCGATTTTATGTCCCGCCTTAAGTAATTTAGCGATATGCTGTGAACTGCTGTGAAAAGGAATTCCGCACATGGGCGTTTCCTGCCTGGCGGTCAAAACCAAACCCAGAATAGGCGACGCAATTTTTGCGTCTTCCCCAAACATCTCATAAAAATCTCCCAAACGGAAAAAGACAATCGCGTCGGGATAAGATTTTTTGATTTCTTGATACTGGCGCATCAGGGGAGTATCGACGGGAGTTTCAACGCCGGGCGCTGTCATCATAACAATGATTTTACCAGATTAGCCGGGGTTATAAGTCGAAGGCAAGGGCGACATTGACATAATGTTCGCGTTCAAAATAGAATTGACCGTAAGGCGAATGTCCGTCAAAGTATCCCAATTGGAGGCGAACCACGCGTCCGCTTCTTCGGCTGATAAGGCCGATGCCGGCAACCAAATTGGAATTAATGTTCCATTGATTATATTGATGGGACTGAACGTCTTCGGCTAAATAGATAAACAAGGGCCGTTTAATCTTGAGCTCGTGAAACTGCGGGCTTTTCAATTCAAATCCTCCCTGGACTTCTTCCCGCCCGAGAGACCCGGGGGCGACGTCCAACAAATAATATCCTCCGCCATAGACTCTTAAAACTTTCCAGAAATTCCGGGAAAAAATGGCTCGGAAGCCGTTGACGCTGAAGTTAAACCCCATGTTTCCGGTCTGACGAATATAGCCGTCCCCCAAATGGGAGCTTTGATGAAAAAGCATGATTTCCCCCGAATAGGGTCCATGGCGAATTTCAAGAGGAAGATTGGCAATGTAGTCAATTGTCTCCAAGTAATTCATCTGCAAGCCGACCTGAAAACGGGAGTACGCCATTCCCTCCAAATCCCATTGATATTGGTTCCCAAACCGGTCGCTCCATCGATCCATTCCCCATCGATGCCCCAAGGCCACGTCTCCCATATTTTCTCCATGGAGGCGGTAATAGGACATCAAAAGCTGAACCTGCCGAGGGTCGGCCAAGAGTTTATGGAAAAGATGACCATCCGGATAGAGGCCCGGGCTATTCTCAGGCTGACAAACGACGGTCGAACTGGATGAAGAAACTGCGGCGGCGGCAAAAGAAGAGACGGGAAAAAGCCCTAGCAAGAAAAGGGCAGGCGACAAGAATAAAGTAATTTTACAGAAGCGCGTTGATATCTTTGACCACATCCTCGTAGGAAACAGCTCCAATATACTCATGCCGAACAATGCCATTCTTATCAATGAGGAACGCGGTCGGAAGGCCGGAGATATCATATCCCGCCGGAACATGATCCCCGGCGATGGCGACGGGATACGGAATTTGAGCATCCTTGACAAAAGGCTGCACCACCGATTGTCCCAAGGCGTCAACGGAAACGCCGAGGACGACAAGGCCCTTCGAGCGCTTGTCTTGGTAGAGGCGGATTAAATCAGGTATTTCTTCCCGGCAAGCATCGCACCAGGTCGCCCAAAAGTCGAGAAGAACCACCTTCCCTCTAAATTGCGACAGAGAGATATTGTTTCCAGAAAGGCTTGGAAGAGTAAAATTCGGAGCCGGAAAACTCCCGTCACGGGACGTTCCGCCGCCACCGACAAAAAACCAAAAAACAAACCCGGCTAAAACCAGCGCGGCAACGGCTCCCAACCATTTTTTTAACATCAGAGACCTCCTCAAAGATACCGCCGCTTTTTTTGAATCATCCTCATCCCGCTAAATTTTAACCATAAAGTTGAGTCCATTTTAAATTATTCTAAAGGCGCCCTTCAAACCACGACAAGAGAAGCGGCAAGCGGTTGAAGAAAATCAAGAACCCCATCAACACCAGAAAAAGTCCCGAAATGCGTTCGATCCAAGGCAGGAAATTTTTATACCGCTTAAAAATCCGTAAAAATGAACCGAGGCCAAAAGCCGCCAATATAAATGGAATTCCCAATCCTAGGGAATAAACGGCCAAAAGTCTCATTCCTTCGATCAACGTTCTCTGGGTCGCGGCCAAGGCCAAAATGGCGCCTAAAATCGGCCCGATGCAAGGAGTCCAACCGAAAGCAAAGGCAAGCCCCATGATAAAGGCTCCCCAAAAACCGGGGGCGACGCGGGCTTGGGCTCGTTTTTCATAATAGAGGAGTCGAATCGGAACCAGTCCGCTCATGTGCAGACCAAAGAGTATAATCACGCCTCCGGCCACTCTGTCGAGGAAAAGACGATGCATGAAGAAATCTCGTCCAATCGCCGTCGCTGAGGCCCCTAAAGCGATGAACACGACCGAAAACCCAAGCACAAAGAAAATGGAGCCTAGTCCAGCGCCCCTTAAAATTCCAGATTCCGTCTCTTGGGATAAGTCATCAAGAGACAAACCGGAAATAAAAGACAGATAACCGGGAATCAGAGGTAAAACGCACGGAGATAAAAACGAGGCCACTCCCGCCAGAAAAGCGGTTCCGAATCCCAACTGAACGCTCATCCCTTTATCTTAGCATCTTTAGAGTATCGGGTCATTTACCTATGGCCTGAATAAATACTACGCTTTCTCAGGATCATTTGAAACTTTATGGGACGAAGGCAAGAACTGGAAAAAAAACAGTCGCTCTTATCGCGCTTTGGCGCTTCCATCGCCTCCGAAAACAGGCTAGAGAGCCTCTTAAGCCGCATTGCCCAGCAAGTTTGCCAAGTCTTAAATGCCGACCGTTGCTCGGTTTTCCTCATGGATCAGGCTAAAGGAGAACTGTGGACGACCGTCGCTCTCGGCATGGAAGAAAAAATTTTCAGAATGCCCCTTGGGCAAGGCGTGGCGGGACAAGTCGCAAAAACCGGGAAATCCATTAATTTAAAAGACGCTTACAAGGACCCGCGATTTAAGGAAGACTTGGACCGCATCATTAACTACAAAACACGCTCAGTCCTTGCCGTGCCTCTTAAAAACCGGGAAGGAAAAGTCAGCGGGGTTTTTGAGGTCGTCAACAAAATTCGCGGTATGTTTACCGAGGAAGACGAAGGACTCCTCTCCATTCTCTCCACCATGGCCGCATCCTTTATTGAAAACGCCACCCTCTACGAAGAATTAAGAAAATCCCATCTGGAGACGATCTACCGCATGGCCTTGGTCGCCGAATTCCGCGATCAAAAAGATACCGCCAAACATTTGAGAAGAATGAGCCGTTTTTCCGAAATTCTCGCCTTGACCATGGGGTTTTCCCATCAGGAAGCGGAAGACCTCCGCTACGCGGCGCCCTTGCACGACATCGGCAAAGTCGCCATCCCCGATTCCATCTTGAGAAAACCGGGACAACTGACGCCCGAGGAATACGAGGAGATGAAGAAGCACACCATTTACGGAAGCAAGATGCTGACCAACGCCGAGAGCAAACTCCTACGCATCGCCTCCAAAATCGCCGTCGCTCACCATGAGCGTTACGACGGCTCGGGATATCCGTATGGACTCAAGGGGGAAGAAATTCCCCTGGAAGCCCGGATTGTTTCGGTCGCGGATGTTTTCGACGCATTGATTTCAGAAAGGGTCTATAAGGGGGCCTGGACCCTTGAAGACGCAAAACAATATATCAAGGCTCACGAGAGAAAGCTTTTCGACCCCCAAGTCGTCGCCGCCCTCTTAAAATCCTTCGATCTGCTCGTCATCGCCATGGAAGAAGAAAATCGCCGCATGGGGCTTGAAGGTGAAATGAGCGCTGTCCTAGTCTCCCCTCCTCAAGACCGCAGGAATAGGTCTAAAGGCCTAGACCACAAATAGGCCTTTAGACCCAGGTTTTTTTTCTTATTTTTATCTAATCTATAGGGACTATTATGCCCCGGTTAAAACGCGCGATCGCAGTGATCCTCATCACGGCCCTTCTTGTTGACCTGGCCCCTATTTCCACAATTCAAGCCGCGCAAATCGAAAGCCCCGGGGAAAACATCTCGGGAATTCACGTCACCCCGACGGAAGTCGGGGTCCAGAGCAGCGATCTTCCGGATTCCGGCTTTCGGCCGCTTTCCAACGAACTTGGAAGCGGCGCTTCCTCCCCAATGTTCGGTCGCCGGAATGACGAACCTGAGCAGTTACATTTAACGCCTAAAAATATAAGTTTAGAAAATCCGGCGCCGTTAGCCCCCCAATCGTCCGCCGCCCCGGCCAAAGAAGTTTCTGCAAAAATAACGCAAGGGATCGAGGCCCTAAAACCAGAAACCTCTAAGCCGCTCCGGGGATTAATTTCTCTTCCGGCCTTTGCAATGCCCATGGCAAAATTTTTGCCACATTCCAAGATTTCTGCCGCTAAGACGCCTTCACTCTCGGAAACTCTTTTTGACGGCGCTCAACTTCATGCCCGATCCCTCTTTCCCCAAGAGGAGATCGAACCTCTCCACGCTTCTTTTCCCAACCTGCTGACTCTCCCTGGAAACACGCATCTCGTTGCAAATTTAAATGGGAATCAATCCCTTTTGCCGCAGCCAAACGCTCCGCAAGAAAACAAAACCCAGGTTAAGCTTCCTAAATCGTTGTGGTCTCTTTTCTGGGCTTCCAGCATTCTGACTTCTTTTGGCACTTTCTTCTACATTTTAAGCCAACCGTTCTTAGTCATGAGCGCTCTTAAAGAGAGTAAGACCATGATGGGAGTTTTGCGTAATATTCAATTGGGAACAATGGCCGTGGTCAATCTTCTTCCGGTCGGCCTCATGGTGGATAAAACCAATTTTAGAATCTTGTTCGTATCCACCATGTTCGGACGAACGGCGCTCATGGCCACGGTTCCTCTCCTGTTTTTTATCGGACACTTCAGCTTTCTCACCTTGGCGTCCGTGACTATAGCCAACGCCGTTTTCCAAGGAGTTCAAGCCATCGTCTATGGCGCGGCCTCAAACGCTCTTGTCGGAACGGACGGGAAACTCAACAAGGAAGCTTCCGCCGTGATCACCAAATATTCTTCCCTTGCGGGAATTATTTTCCCCATCGCGGCCGGAGCGATCGTGGGTTCGCTGGTCTGGCATTTCGGCTCCGCCGGCTATGCCATCGCCTACGGGCTTTACAGCCTCTTTTTGCTTTCGGCCATTCCCGTCTATTGGTTTGGAATCAAAGATCCCCGCGAAGGACTTGAAATTAACACTTTCAGGCAATTCTTTAGCGCCGCGAGACAGTTGATCCGCCATTTGTTCACGAAAAGCTCAAAGGCCGCGCTTCAAGCGCTCAAGGGCATGGCCAAAAACTTTCAATTTAAGCGCGCTGATAACCCGACGCCCGCGCCGTCTTGGCTAGAATCATTACTCAAATTCCTCGCTCGACACGAAGCGACCCAGGGTCTGGCCTATATCCTTAAAAATAGGATACTCAAAGTCTGGCTTTTCTCATCATCTCTTGATTCTCTTCTCAGCGACGCATTGCCGATGGTGGTTTTTCCGATCTTTATCGGAAAACTTTTAGTTCCGCCGGCGCATTTGCCGGCCATCTTGGCTTCCCTTTTTGGAACGGCGGGCGGGGTTTTGGGACTCACCTTCGCGGTTGAATCCCTCGGGCTTTTCCTGGGAGCCTGGATGATGCAAGGCTCCAGAGGAGATGCCCTGATTCAAAAAATCGGCGTCAAAGGATTTTACCGAATCTCGGGAATCAGCTCTCCTCTTTTTTGGCTGATGTGGCTTTTCCCGGCCGTTCTTTTTCCGGGCGCTTTCTGGATCAATCTTCCGCTCGTACTTGCAGTCCAGTTCTTGACTTCACTTTTTCATGCTCCTATCGGGGTCGCAATGGCGCCGGTTGTTCGGCAGGAAATTCCGGATGAATCCCTTGGCCGAGTGGCCAGCGCATTTTTTATCGTTCAGATTCTCTCCTCCGCCCTTGGTGGAATCGCCATGGGGGTCTTGCTCGATTTTGTTTCCATCAGTTCCGCCATGATCATCGCCGCCGTCAGCGTAACATTGATGGGCGTCATTGACTGGGTCATCCCGCATTGGCTATCCGGAAAAGCGCAGGCCTCTCCAAACGCCGTTCAGAAAGACGATAAAATCGCGGCAATTAGTTTTGCGCCGAGATTCAGCTACGCCTAGTGTAGTGTCCCCAACGCTTCTTTACATTTGGGAAGGCCGTCATTCCGGCGCAAGCCGGAATCCGACCGAGCATCGGCGAGGAAGTGTGACCGAGGGATATCCCGAGGAAATGCCGTTTCCACATTCCGAAGGAAAACAGCCCGCTTCCAAGTTTGTTGAAGAGCGGCCAGGAAGATCGTCGCTCTAGACCCCGACTTCCGTTGGGGTGATAATCATATAGATGTCCCCACCCCGGGTTATGTATTGTTCAGTTGAGGTGCTCCCAAAAATTCGGACCAGGTGCTGAGGTGGTAAAATGACCTTAAATGGGGAGCAAAAAGATGCGAAAACTGCAGAAACAGTACAGCTCGGACTTCAAGGCCCGCGTGGTCTTGGAAGCGCTTCGGGAAGACCGGACGCTCAACGAGATGGCAAGCCGCTACGAGGTTCATCCGACGGCGATTGCGCGGTGGAAAAAGCAGTCTCTGGAAGGATTGCCTGGCGTGTTTTCGGCCCCGATGACAGGCCGGAGTCCCGACGATGCGCTTGAGGCGGATCTTCACGAGCAGATAGGTCGGCTGAAAGTGGAGCTGGAATGGCTAAAAAAAAGAGGAACGGCCTACGATGACTTTCTTCTTATCTTCGAACGACAACGGCAAAGACCAGCTCAAGTCAGGTCAACCGTGGTCCGAAGAACTAGGAGCGCCTCACCATTCTTCATGTTGAGCGCCTCTTCCATGTCCATTTTCCCCTCCCCATCGGGAGAAGAATTGTACCCCGAAACATGACATATTAAAAAACACACCACAGGGCGATTTTTTCAGAACCGTGAAAAATTTAGCTGCGCGTCCACCAGGCAAAAGTAAAAAATCGGTAAAAAATCGCAACGAGTCTTGACAAAAAAGCTCTCTGGGGCTAACCTTAGGGTATGGCAACGATTATATCAAACGCACCAATTCCCGGGCTCAAGATTTCAGGGGTAGGCAGTAGCCGCAAGAAAAAAAAGAAAGGCGGCGGATTTTTTGGTTTTGGGTCCAAGGCCGCCGAAGAGGCGGGGAGTTTGGTTCGCGCACGGGCGGCGACTTCTGTTTTATCGGCCGGGGCCGCCCCCGCTTTAGGCGGCGCCGCGAGAGCCGCTCTTCCTTTTGGAGCCAAGGTTTTCATGACGCTGATGTTGGGAATCGCGGGCTTTGGCGTTTATTCCGCCAGACAAGCTTTTAACCGGCGCCCGATGATCCCAGCGGTAAATCCGCGAGTTTTTGCCCCCAGACCCGCGCCGCAAGTGCCTCAGCCCCAGGCGCCTGCCGAAGCGACGTCAAATCTCCCCAGTGATAATCAAGGCTACAGCTCTTTAAACATGGTACACTCAGGCCTGCCGGAAATGCAGGCGCCTCCTCCGCAACCGCCGGCCGCGGCCGCGCCGCCGCCAGCTCAGCCCGCTTCTCCGGCGATTCCTGACATGTCGGCTTTGGCTCAAGCCGCCAAGGCGGCCAAGGGTGGAAACGGCGGCAGCCCTTTTGATTCCAAGGTCGGCCAAATGGACAGCTCGATGCCAAGTTTATCCGGCGGCGGGCCCGGCCTTTCCGGCGGGGTCGGCATGCCGTTTCAAAAAATGAAACCGGCCGGTTTTTTGCAAAAGCCAAAGCCGATGGCCATGGCCCAAACGGCGCCGTCCATGGGCATGTCTCACGGCGTGGGATCCGGCGGCGCGGGACGAGCCTTTAATCAAGCCAGAAACGCGGCGGCCTACGGATCTGCGGCCGCCAATTCCAATGGCGCGGGAGCGGCATATAATTCCGGAGCCCAATTTGACAGTCCCATGGGTTCCCCAGCGACCATGGGCTCTCCGCAAGGAATCGGCGCCGGCACCGGACTCCTAGGCGCCGCCGACACAAATCCCTCGACTAATTCCAATGGAAGCGGCCAACCCTCCTCCGGCGGCGGTGGCGGCGGATACGGTAATCCTAATTATTGCCCCGGATGCATCCCCGGGGGCAATGGCGGCGGCAACAATGTCACGCCGTGGGGACCCATAGCGCAACTAGCTGGATTGCTCATGATGATAGCATCAGGATTACTCCTTGCCGCTTCCGCTATATTGTGGTCTAGCCCGGCTGCGCCTTGGCTCTATACGCTCGCGCAGTGGCTAGGATATATTGCCGCCGGTCTTGGCGCGGTTGTCGCTGTTATGGGAGTCATCATCCTAGCCCAAGGACAAACATTCCAAGGACTTATGTTTACTTTAGGTGGAGGTCTTCTTGCATACGGTGGGTATCATGTCGCAACGGCGGCAGCATCGGTTGCTAGTGATAATGCCACCGCTAATTCCCTTAGTAATGCTATAAAGGCTACACTACAGCCAGAGCAACCAGGATTTATTGGGCCGCCGGCCCCGCCAGTTGCGCTAGGTGCTGAACTCAATACAGTAAGTACAACAGCAGCAACTACAGCAGCTACCGCTGGCCAGACAGGTGCACTCGTTGGCGGTGGAGGTGTTGCAAGCTCCTTGGGCACGGCAAATCACTGGGCCTAAAATTGTGGAACAAAAACGCTTTGTATATCGCGCGGAGATACTGGCCCTAGAAGCCGCGCTTCTCGCTTTCTGTGGTTGCGCAACAACGCCTCTACTCAATGCAATTCGTCAGAGAAACACACAGAGGGTCAAAACTCTTTTGGACGCGGGCGCAAATCCAAATGAAAAGGGGAAAATTTTTACGATTTGGCCTGAGAAGTGTAATGAACCATCCTGCACTCTCATGCCACTTGTTGGGTTACCAGGCCTTGGAATTATAATGTGCCCTCTTATTCTAATATTGCCAGATTCCTATCCTTTGGATTATGTAAGTTGCGGTTCTCCGAATGAAAATAAAATCGCAAGAATCCTCATTGCACATGGTGCCATTAGAACTTTTTTGCAAAACGCCCGCGTTCATCGTGATACGGAAATAGGGACAGTCCCTATTTCCAATTCGTCACTCCGGCAATCCGTAAGCCGGAGTCCGACCGAGTATGGGCGAGGAAGCGCCGCATCCAAGTCTGTCGAAGAGCGGCCAGGCTCACGCGAAAGTCTGGATTCCGGCTTTCGCCGGAATGACGGCGAGAAGGAATTAACTAACTCCGTCAATACGCCCGATTACCGAGCGGCGGCTAGGCCGGATGATTTCGCGGTCGTCGTTGGGGTCGAGAAATACGCGGAGGGCTTGCCCTTAGCTGAGTTTGCCGACAATGACGCCAAGGCCTTTCGCGCCCATCTTTTGGCCTTGGGAGTTCCCGCAAGACATATCGTCTATCTTTCGGATGAAAAAGCCGCCCGAAGCGAGCTGGTCAAAAATGTCGAACGCTGGCTGCCCAAAAACGTGAAACCCGATTCCCGCGTCTATTTTTATTTCTCGGGCCACGGCGCGCCTGACTCGCGAACAGGAGACGCCTATCTCGTCGGCTTTGACGGCGACCCCTCGGATTTGGCCGACACGGCCTACCCCTTAAGCCGGCTCTATGCCAAACTCTCGCGCCTTAAGGCCCACAAGGTCATCGCCCTGCTCGATTCCTGCTTTTCCGGAGCCGGCGGGCGTTCCATTATCGCCGAGGGAACGCGGCCCTTGGTCAATAAAATCAAAGAAGGCGTCATCCCTCAAAATGGAAAATTAATCGTCCTGACCGCCTCCAAGGCGAGCCAAACCTCCGGGGTTTTAAAAGACAAGCGTCACGGAACCTTCACCTACTATTTGCTCAAGGGCCTCAACGGAAAAGCCCTGAACCCCCAGGATCATGTGACCGTGGATTCTCTTTATTCTTATCTCGCCCCCAAGGTCGAAGACGCCGCGCATCTTGACTCCAGGGATCAAGACCC